>CAYMNM010000040.1:0-17132 GCA_964391795.1 uncultured Anaerolineaceae bacterium
ATAGGAAGGTATTTTACCACTATTGAGGAGCGTGGCAAGGGCTATACCTTTAGCTTCTCCTTGTTTTCTTCACTGCGCATACGAACGCTTTGCACCAGCCCTATACCCAGAAGCATAGTCACGATCGAAGAGCCGCCATAACTGATAAATGGCAAGGTTAACCCAGTAACAGGAAGTACCCGTAGGTTTACTCCGATGTTTACCATGGTCTGAAATGCCATCAGCACCCCAAAGCCATAGCACAATAAAGCTCCATAGGCATCCGGAGCTTGCTGGGCGACCATAAAGCACCTGATGATGACGAATAGGATCAACAGCATAACGATGGTCGTACCCACAAATCCAAATTCGTTCCCCAATACAGAAAAAATAAAATCGCTCACCCGAATCTTGAGAAAACGTAATTGAACCTGTGAACCCTGGCCAAATCCCTGGCCAAACCAGCCACCTGAACCAATACTGATTTCAGCTTGATCAACGTTATAGGTGTCGCCATAGCGGGCTTCAGGATCTGGGCGCAAGAAGGTTTCAATACGCCCTTTTTGATAATCTGCCAGGTAAGGGAAGTCTGTGGCAATTGAAATCCCAAGAAAAACAATCATGATTGCGATAAATATCAGAATGTATTTTGTTTTTAAACCACTAATCCAAACCATCAGTGCCCAAATTACCAAGAGAACCATCGTATTACTCAAGTTTGGCTGCAGAAAAATCCAAATGATGAGCCCAACTGCAATAATAAAACTGCGAGCAAGCACCCAAACATTATTAATTTTTTCAACATTGCGTGAAAGGTAATAGCTTAAGCTAAGTATCATGGCAATTTTTGCCAGTTCTGAAGGCTGTACGTTCACCAGGCCAACACTTAGCCAGCGAGCAGCGCCAAAACTTACCTGTCCAGTGATTAAGGTCAGAATGAGCAAGAAAACTGTTCCGCCGTACACAAACCGGCCCAAAGACTGCCAATAGTGATAATCAATCATGGCAACAACAAAGAGCACTGCCAACCCTATACCCGCAAAAACTGCCTGCCTCTGAGCATGATCGACGAGTGCAATGCTACCTGCGATGGCTGAACTAATCAGGGCAACACCAAAAATGCACAACAAAAGAACTGCTGTGAATAATAAAAAATCAAACCGTTTCCAGATATCACGTTTTAACATGTAGATCGGCGGCCTTACTCTGTAACGCCCTCTTCCTGATTTGCTTCACCTGAATCGATCCTCTGGAGTTCGAAGTAAGCATCCAGTACCCGACGGACTATGGGAGCTGAGAACCTTGAACCCTCCGTACCGTTGTATGAGAAATTCAGAACAATTACTTCTGGGTCTTCAGCAGGTGCGTAACCAACAAACCAACCGTGAGCCGGCCAATACCCCATAGTCACACCGCAAAGTTTGTTCTTGAGAGCGAAATCATCACAATATTCTGCGGTTCCGGTTTTGCCTGCCACTGAATACTCAACATCCTCAAACTGGGCCGCGGCTGTGCCGCTTTCAGGCTCGAAAGTTTTAGTTACCAGCTCCATACCTTTCCGTGCCTCTTCCAGAATCCAGGGTTCGATAGCTTTTAGAGTCTCGAGTCTAACATTGCCATCATATTCATGAATTAGAGGTGTCTTGGTTATATCCACCACCATTTTGGGCTCAAAATCTTGGATCACATTACCTTGATCGTCCACAATTTTTGAAATGATCGTAGGTTGCATGCGCTTGCCGTCATTCGCAATAGTCGAAATGGAATTGATTACCTGCATCGGTGTCGAGAGTACATAACCCTGGCCAACTGCTGCCAGATATGTATCACCAGTAGCCCAGTTTTCACCAATGTTTAAGCGTTTCCAGGTCGGGTTTGGGTTTAGGCCATCCACCTCACCAGGTAATTCAATACCGGTTAACTCACCATAACCCAGCGCACTGGCATACTCAGACATACGCCAGATCCCTAAACCGTCACCAGGCACTTCATTTTCAAAGCCGCCGCCAACCTTATACCAGTAAGTGTTGCAAGACCAGGCGATAGCCCGCAGATAATCCACTGCACCATGACCTTCTTCATTCCAACATTTAAAAGTACGAGGTGAGCCTGGGTCGTTGGGATAGTACTTTTCAAGCAACGTTATGACGCCAGGGTCTTCAATATGCTTCCATTCGTCGATTACATCTTCGTTAAGTATGCCAAGTGCTGAAACCAATTTATAGACAGAACCAGGTGGAACCTCAGAACTGATGGCTTTGTTCAACAAAGGCTTGGCCTCGTCCGAACTGAGCTGATTATAGTAATATGCCGGGATAAAGCGGCTCATGCGGTTATTTTCAAAGCTGGGGTAGTTCACTAACGCAAGTACTTCCCCTGTCTTCACCTTCATTACAATAGTTACACCGCTATCGCTCAAAACGCGGCCAATTACACTGTTGTAATAGTTGAACTGATCGATCATAGCCTGTCGCGCGATTGCCTGCAGACGATAATCGATAGTCGTGTAAATGTGGTTGCCATTTACTGGAGAAACTGGTTCCTCCAGATTCCGCATAACTTGTCCGCCAACATTGACTTCAACTACACGGGTGCCATTTACACCCCCCAGTTCCTCCTGCATTGATTGTTCAATGCCTGCATAGCCCACTTTGTCGCGCCCAGAAACAAACCCAAGCTCGGTATAATAATCGACCTGCGACTCAGGAATAGGGCCCAAAAATCCGATTACTTCTGCCGTGTCTACACCAGTTGGGTATTCGCGGATGGATTGCACTTCCACGCTGACCCCCGGCCAATCCATGGCTTTTTCCTGCACAATCATGGCCACTTCTTTGCTGACATCACACTTGAGCCTCGTTGCTCTGAAAGGCCAGTTGTTACCGGCAATGGTAACTATTTGCTCAATACCAAAATCAGTGTTGCACTCTGAAAAGCTCTTGGCGGTTTCTTCGTTCAAGACTCCGTTACTTGCTGGCATGGAAATTACTTCACTCAATTCCATTACCAGCTGGCGTAACTGTCCTGCGTTATCATCAGGATCTGGCATTTCAGCTGGCGTTATGGTGATGTTGAAGGATGGGATGTTGCGAGCAAGTACCACTCCATTGCGATCGTAAATCATGCCCCGTTCTGTTGGATCGCTGATGACCTGGGTTCGATTATCAGCAGCAGCAGCTTGAAAACTGGCGCCGTTTATGATTTGATAGCTAAACAACTTGTAAATGTAAAAAACAAACACCAGACCCAGAACAATATAAACCCACCTCACTCGATCGAGGGCAATTGTTGGCTTTTCGTATGTTTGATTTTGATTCATAGTTCACTTGCCTTTGTTTGTGTGTTCCTTGCCAATTCCTGGATCAAGGCTTGCACAGGAATGGCTAAAAGCATATTCAAAATTAAGCTTGGCAGCAAAATATTGAAGATTGCCTCGCGCCAAGAGAATGTCGTCCGTGAGATAAACAACGAGACCATGTACAAAAGGTGCTGAAAGAGCGATCCCATGAAAACCAGAAAGAACATGGCCAACAATGGAGATTGTAATATCTTTTCGCGAATCCAAATTGCGGCCAAATAGACGGTCAAATAAACAAAAATTGGCAACAGCATCGGTTCAGCTGAGATTGCACCAACCATGGCGCTCATAATCAAAATTACTACCCAGAAGTAACGTGTGCTTTGATGCAAACCCCAGGCTATTACAACCAGAAGTACTAAGTCCGCGTAACCCGCAAGTAACGGAGTTGGGCTCACAATGCCATACTGCAACATCAAAGCCAGGATAAAACTCAAAGCACTGACAAAGTACGTCATAAAGCCTTATGGAACCAGGGGCTCAATATCAACTTGGTTGAAATTTGTTATGACCATTACCGCGCTAATGTAAGCAAAATCCACAACAGGTTGTACGGAACCAGACTGAAAAAGCGTATTTTGTTTTGATTGCATGGCCAAAACCTGACCCACAAAAATGTTCGGAGGGTAATTGCCCCCCAGGCCTGATGTTAAAATGGCGTCACCAATTTGTACTTCCGAACCCTGGGGTACTAACTCCAAACTTGCTTCCCCCATCAACGAGCCACGTACCTGAGCTTCAACATCTGCGTTTTGAAGTCGCACATTTACAACTGAATTAGCATCGGTAATTAACTCAACGCGGGATGCATTTGAAATAACGTTGTCAATTCTTCCGACCAGCCCTTTATCAGTAACCACTGGCATCCCGTGCTTTATACTCTGACTGGAGCCAACATCAATAATGATGTACTGACGATAAGGGCTGATTTCCCGTCCGATCACGTTGGCTGGTAAATAACTGTGTTCTGGGTTTGCCCGCGCAAATTCGAGCAAGCCAGTTACTACTTGAATTTGCGAAAGTTGCTCTTGTAATTCAATAATTTTTCCCTGGGCTTGGGCTAGTTGAGATTGTAGTAAAGCATTCTGTTCACGCAAGGTCGCCATGTCACGAGGTGAATCAAAGAAATCCCTGAAAGCCGTATAACGCTCTGTTAACCAGCTCTGAGTGCGAATGATTGGGTTGGTACTGAAATTAAAAAATGGTGTCAGGTATCCTGCCATTGAAAGGAATAGTAGACCCACCACTACCAAAGCGATGATAGTGTTCCGAAGAGCTTTTACAGAAAATTTTATCTTCATGGATGCTTTTCTGGCATTTGCCAGCCAGTATTAATCCGAGAAATTCGAGTAAGAGTCCCGCTCAATGCCAACCAGCAAGTCCTGGTATTCCTCAACATCGTCGAAAATCATCGCACAGCCTCTAACTACACAAGTCATTGGATCTTCCGCAACCCAGACCCGTACACGGATTTCGTTCGCCAACCGATCCGCCAATCCCTGCAATTGTGCTGTGCCGCCTGCCAGACAAATACCTGTATCCATCAAGTCAGACAGGATTTCTGGTGGTGATTCGTCTAAGGCATCTTTTATAGTGTCAACGATAACCTGGATCGAAGCTGCCAGGGCCTCCCGGATCTCAACAGAAGAGATTTCAATTGCTTCCGGTAAACCGGTGATCAGGTTGCGGCCACGTACATCAACTGTCTTTTCTTCTCTTAAGGGATATGCTGATCCAATGGCAATTTTTACTTTTTCTGCCATTTGTTCGCCGATAAACAAGTTGTACTTTGACCGGATATATTCGATAATATCCTGGTCTAACTCATCTCCTGCTACGCGCAATGACCTGGATATTACAATACCTCCGGTTGAAATAATGGCAACCTCTGTGGTTCCCCCACCAATATCCACAATCATGTTGCCGCGGCCTTCCTGGATGGGCAGACCTGCCCCGATGGCTGCAGCGGCTGGTTCATGAATCATATAAGCTTCCCGCGCACCGGCAGACATGGCTGCATCGTAGACAGCCCGTTTTTCGACTTCCGTAGCACCACTCGGAATACCAACAACTACCCGAGGATGTGGGATTATCACCAAGCTGTGCTCATGGGCTTTTTCAATAAAATAACCCAGCATTGCTTGAGTAATATCGTATTCCGAAATTACGCCGTCGCGTAATGGTCTCAGTGTAACCAGGTTCGCCGGCGTCCGCCCTACCATGGCTTTGGCTGCAGCGCCAACTTTTTCTGGTTCCCGGGTACGTTTATTGATTGCCACCCACGATGGCTCGTTGATGACAATGCCTTTTCCACGAACGTTCACCAATGTATTCGCAGTTCCGAGGTCAATGCCCAAATCCAACGAGAAAAGGCCAAGCAACCAGCTAAAGGGATTTTTGAATGCCAAATTATCTCCGCGATCGGTTAATACTTTTAATCCTGCAAATTATATCATAGCGCCTCAGATCGTCACTTAAAGCCTATCCAAAGGGGCGTGGCCATTGCGCAGATGTTACAATAGATTTAGATATGGAGCACACCATGAACATCTCTCTTAGCCTTTTCCGCCTGCAAACCCTCTTTACTCGTCGTGCGGCAATTCGCCGACGCCTTGAACAAATCGAAACAGAACTATCTGAAGATATAACCATCAAGGCAGCTCATGCTGCTCGAGAGCTAGCTTTCAAATCATACGAAAATGCTCAAAAAGAACAGTCAGACCATCAAGCCCTGATGGATGAACGCCGGCTGAAAAAAGATCTTACCCATGCCCAACTTTTTGGAGGTAAGGTGCGTAGTCCTAAGGAACTTCAGGAATTGGAACTTGAAGAAAAAATTCTGACAGACCTGCTCAGTCGAATGGAAGAAGAAATGATGAGCCAGATGGCTGCTTCAGATCAGGCAAAAGCCGATTTAGAAGCTGCTCAAACCCTGCATCAGGCAGCCGTTGATCAAAAAGCCACAGATAGCTCACTCCTAATAGCAGAACGTTCCAAACTTCAGGAAGAATTGGGTCCCCTTGGAGTGCAGCTAAAATCCCTCGCCCAGGAGATTCCTTCGGATATCTTTACAGATTTTCAGGAACTATTGCGAATCAAAAAAGGCCGTGCAGTGGCAGAAATTTCTGATGGTAGTTGCAGTGCTTGCGGTATGGATCTGACACCGGCAGATCTTCAATTAGCAAAATCTGCTCCAAAGCCAATCCGTTGCAAGAATTGCGGCAGGATGCTTTTTTTCAAGAGCTAATTAGCGCATTGCCGCAAGGATCAACTGCGTTAAGACTGATTCAACAATATAAATCGCAATCATCAGAATAACTGGTGAAAAATCCAAAGAACCGAAAGGTTTGACAACCTTGCGGATCGGTACCAACAATGGGTTGACAATCCGATCCACAAATTGCCTGATAGCGTTGTCCGGCGGCAAAAAATAAGACAAAAGTACTGATGCTAAAACGAGAATTGAGAGCACCTGGCCAATAGAATGAACAATATTTAGCAATAATTGCATAATTTTCCTTTTTTATTTGCGTTTTCCTAAGATGGCTTCACCGATACGTACCACAGTAGCGCCTTCTTCAATGGCTATCCAATAATCAGAGGACGTGCCTATCGAAAGCTCGTGCATTTTCCAACCAAATTGCGAGTTTATTTTTTCCTGAAGTTTTCTAAGCTCAGCAAAGTAAACCCTGTTATCCTCAGAGTTCTGTTGCAGTGGAGGCATACCCATCAGACCTGTTACTTTAATGTATTCAAGCTTAGCAATTCCTTCTAATTCATCAAAAAAATGCGATATCGCGAAATTACTGTCAAGCCTATAACCACTCTTATTGTCTTCAGCTGCAATATTTATTTCCAGGAGAACACGCTGGAAACCTCCAATAGTTTGGCGTAAATGATCAATCTTTGAAGCCAGCTTTAAACTGTCAATAGAGTGGATTAGATCATAGCCCTCTGCGACCAGGTTTGCCTTACGGCTTTGAATGTGCCCAATCATCTCCCAATGAATTCCTGAATGGTTCTTAAACCAAGATAACTTGGCAGAAGCTTCTTCTGGATAATTTTCCCCAAAATACGAAAGGCCTGCTTTGATAGCTGCCTGAATAGTTTCAACACTTTGGCGCTTAGTTACTACGAGCAGCCTTGTGCTTTCGTCCTTTCTTCCTGCTTTGGCTGCTGCTTGTAACATGGTCTCCTGAACTATGGAAGCCCTTTCCCGGATTAAATCAGCTAGCTCACCCAATCTTTACCTCCCTCAATGCCATTACAACGCCAAAACGACCCGTTGCTCCTTTTTCTTTACGGTAAGAGAACCATTCGTCCAAGTTTTCCGCGGTACAAAAGTGCGAGTTTTCGATACTGGTAACGCCAGCCTCTTGAAGTGTATCCTCCACAGCCAATGGTAGGTTTAACAGATATTTGTCATCGTGGGGTTTAAAGTATTTTTCAGCTCTACTACCCCAATTCGTAATGAATTTAGTTTTCACATCCTGACCAACGACGTAACATTCCCCACAGATACCTGGTCCGATGCCAACGTGCCATTCTTTAGCACTGCTTGCATATCTCTCACTTGCCTCTCTTACCGCCACTTCAGCAATTCTTTGTAAGGTACCCTGCCATCCAGAGTGCACAATCCCAATCGCTTTAGCCTTTGGATTATAGAAGAGCAAGGGAAAACAATCTGCGAAGACCATAGCCAAGGTCACATCAGGATTGTCCGTGAACATGGCATCTCCGGCTTGAGGGATGCTACCCGGAATAAGGGGCTGTTCAGCAAAATGGACTTTTGTTCCATGTACTTGCCAGACATTGTAACGGCTATCAAGATTACGCCCCAGTAAACTGTAGACTCTCTGGTGATTTTGTAATACCAACTCTCGCACGTCTCCGCAAGTTCGCCCCAGGTTCAGTGAATGGTGGATGCCTTTTGAAACACCTCCAAGACGGGTGAAAATTGCGTGATTGACTGCGTTTTCTGGAAAGCTCTCAAATGTGTAATAGCGTAATCCATCTGCTTCGTGCCGTATCATTTCTGGCTCACCTTCCACGCCAGCGCACATTTTTCCAGCGTTAACCGTTTCTCTTCAAATATTTCATCACTGGTGAATAATCCGTACCAGGCTGTCAAGCCACCAAAAAGTAAACCAGTCAAAACACGCAAAAAAGGAGTGCTTTCCCGTGCAGGAATCCAATTTAAAAATGGTAAACGGATGATCGAGATTAATTGCAGACCACCATCCAGGCCGATTGGTAAAAGCCCCAAAAGTGCCCAAAGATACCAGGGGATGTTCCTTGCTTTATTACGAATAAAAATAAAAAGCAGCGTTACCATCAGCATACTGGCATAGATTGCCAGATCTCGTTGACAAAGTGCAATTTTATAACCCATGCGTTCGTTTCCCACAAAATTAGTGGCAGCGGAGATATCGTTTTCGCGTTGGCCTGAAGCTTCACCAAATGTTTGAAGCCCTTCCATTTTCGCAAGGCTGGTAGGATAGGCAATCTGGTTTCCGAACAAGAAGAAGGACCGCGAAGCCATTTGGTGGCAGAAAGGACGAAAAAGTGCGTAAATCCTCTGAGCGGTCAGCGTGTTGCCGGTCTTCATCATGATAGGGGCTAACAATGCCAAACCAAGATAAAGTGTCAAAAGAAATGCAACAATCATTGGGTAATATCTGCGCAAAAAGAGACCTCGTTTTTCATGCTTTTGCAGCATAGGTATTTGCCTGTAATTGTCAAATTTTAATTCAGGCTGCACAGAGCGCAGTGATGCTTCCTCAAAAATTCGCGCTAACCATAAGCTATCAAAGTTTCCTTGCAGTGCCAAATCGCCAAGTTCTAATCTTGGTAATTTGTCCTTCATTTTCTCGTGTAAAAAATCTGATTGGCTAAGATCCACAAGGATTATTTCATGCGGAAAATCTGCTTGAAACAACTCCAAACGATCGAGAAGTTCATCCTTCAAAGAAGAGTTTTCTATAGAGTAAAACAGCAAAACCTTGAGTGGAACTTGTTCAGTGTTTTTATCCACAAGCAAGGTCCTTACGTACCACTGACAAGAACGTGAGTTGATTCTCCCATGCCTGCCACAGTGTATTCACCGGGGTAGTAGTTCACAATTGGATTGGTCCATCGGAAAATGAATTGGGCATCGTCTGGGCGGCAGTTCACGCAACCATGAGAAATGGCAGTGCTAAAGTTATTGTGCCAATAGGCTGAGTGTATGGCCGCACCGTGAGAATCGAATAAGGTGACCCATCCGATGCCTGGTGTATCAAATGCCCACAAGCCACTCGCACTCATGTGAATGGATACCAACTTGCGCCAAATGATATTCTCTCCCACAGGCGTAATCCAAACACCTTCAGGTTTACCACCAGAAGAAATATCACAGTAATAAACTTCGTTTTTCCCTTCATAACACGAAAGAGTCTGATAATCCAGATCAATACGGATGACTTTGTTAGTGACATCTGGCCTAATCGGTGAAGTTTCTTCTTTGGTTATCGGTCGACATGCGGTGGCATCTACCCAGAAAGTATCCGGAGCTGCTCCGTAGAGTTGTGTTAACAGGTATTCAGTTTTGCCATTGTTCTGTCGGATGTCAGAGACCCAGAATATCTGCGAGTAATAGAGTTTTGGTACCAGCGTGTCCTTAAGCCAAAAAGATTCAGGGGAGCGAGTCAGCTCCAATCCAATAATCGGTACTGAAATTTCAATCCACATACCTGACTGACCCTGTTCATTGACCGGTAATTTTGTCAAAGGCTTGTTGAGCTTGTTCTTGACTGGTTGGACGTAAGGGCTATAAATGTAGCCAAGTGGCGTTTCCACCCATCGTTGATTAATGCGGTTCAAGTCGAGGCCGCTGGCTATGACCTCGTGTTTGATTTCTACCACTTCATCGCGATAAATTCGTGTTACAGTTGGCGCGCTCATATTAGGCTCGCTCTTAACTTCAGTCCATGCGCCAATATCTCCAACACAAATGCGCCCCAAATTGGCACCATCTGGAAAAGTTTGGGGCTTGTAAATATGGTTGAGGCTAAAATTGGGCAAGGCCAATGCTCCGGCGGTCAAAACACCTGCTTTGAGAAAATCCCTACGTGAGAGAGTGTTGTTGCTGTCCATGATCGAAGATTATAGCTTGTTTGAAATTGCGGTCAAAGCCAAGGTATAGATATTTAGCAATCTCTAATACTTATTGCGAGAAGAGATTTCGCGTTCTTCATCTCGCTCTTTAATGCTGGCACGTTTGTCATAAAGCTTTTTACCCTTAGCTATGCCAATTTCCAGTTTGGCTTTGCCAGCTTTGAGATAAACGCGAATAGGTACAATCGTCATGCCTCTGATCCGAACTGCATTCCACAATTCCCGGATTTCTTTCTTGTGTAGAAGTAAGCGGCGTTCGCGGTCAGGATTGTGTTGGAAAGCGCTTGCCTGTGCGTACGGAGCAACATGCGCGCCAACCAACCACGCTTGCTGCCCATCAGTACGTACGTAAGCCTCCTGCAAACTGATCTGGCCAAGGCGAACAGATTTGATCTCCGTTCCCAACAAGGCTATCCCAGCTTCGAAGGTTTCTTCAATGAAGTATTCAAACCGCGCTTTGCGGTTGGTTGCCAGCGTTTTCACATCCATGTTGCGCAATTTTAGCATAATCGTACAATTGATTTGAACGACAAAGGAGACTTGGGAGGTTTAATGGCAAAGGAAATTGTGTTGGCGCTTGGTGGTGGTGGCTTAAGAGGAATAGCCCACTTGGGTGTGATTCGTTGCCTTGAGGAAAATGGTTATAAGATCAAAGGAATTGCCGGCACCAGCGTTGGTGGTCTTATCGGCGCTTTGTACGCTTCAGGCGCTACCCTGCAGGAAGTTGATACTCTGGTCAATCGATACACAAATAAACCAAGTTTCCATCATAGACCAGGTGAATACGCTTCGTTGCTTGGAAACGCCGTGATTGAAGACCTGTTGCAAGAATTTTTTCAGGATCGTTTAATTGAAGATTTTCCAATCAAATTTGCAGCCACTGCCGTAAATCTGGACACAGAGCGCGAAATAGTGCTTTCCACTGGAAAAGCTCTGGATGTGGTTTTGACGACCATTGCCATTCCGGGTATTCTCCCTGCTCGAAAGATCGAGACAGGTTTACTCGTTGATGGAGGTGTCCTCGATCCGGTGCCTGCAGGGATCGCCAGACAGCTGGATCCATCTGCGCCAGTAGTCGCGGTATGTCTGTCCAAAAAGAACCCTGACGAGGCCAGCAGGCAACCGACTTTCCCATTCGAAGACCTAGTACCCAAAGCCATCTCCCAGCGTCTGTCGCGAAACCGTTACTACGAGTCTTTCGCCATGATCTCGCGTGCAGTTGATTTGATGCTTGATCGTATGGCTGATGCCAATCTCTTGCTTGATAAGCCTGATGTGATCGTTACCCCCTTGGTAGGCCATTACCATCCACTTGACCACATCATCCCGACTGACTTACGTGAACGCGGTTATGAAGCTATGGAACGTCAACTTCCTCAACTTGAAAAATCAATGGAATTTATGAGAACTCTGGTACGGGCGGCAAAGTACACTGAAAATTCAGATCGATTACAGCCGACGGTCAAACCCTTAGCCACGCCTGAGGATTGAAATTAGTGCCAGAAACAAACCTAAACCAAACAGGATAATTATCACAAAACCGATTGGCAATCCACCAGGTACGGTATTGCTATTGACTTCTTGGAAAGTCGGGATCAGTAAAGGAGGTGGTTCGGTAAAGGTTGGTAATTGCGTCGTCTTTTGTTCAACGGAAAACTGCGCGGCTAAGGTAGGGTCAATTGTGTTTGTAATGGAGGGCGTTTCAGTCGGAGGTGGATCAATGACCGGAACCGGTCCGTTGATCAACTGGGCCTTTGGAATATAAATCCATCCTTTACCATTAGGCGCTGCAGGATAAACAATCTGGATGTAATTGCCAAAATACCCCAAAGCTGGCGCGGTTTGACCGGCTATCATGATACCCACTTTTGGGTAGGTCGCGTTTGGACCTGTGCGAATATTTGCCGGTTCATCCTCCGCCCCAATAACAATCACAAAGGGTCCCTGAGGGCTTCCTGTCACAGTTGGGATGTCAACTGTCGGAAACTGGGCTTGGACTTCGTTAATCATACTTGGGCTGCCAAGAGCTGCAAAAGCTAAGATTATCAAAAGTATCGCCACAAGTATTCGATACTTTTGTATTTTTGGATCCAATTTTTGATTTGCCTTCATCAATTGCCGATTATAATCTAAGAGTAGTTCCCTGTTTTCAGAGGTCTGTCATGAATTTACGCATCTATCATGGAAATGTAACTCCAGCAGTTTTTGCCAGGGCATTGTTTGCCAGATACAACGTCGGCAACTTTCAGGTCCAGGCTTACGGTAACGATACCAATCTCAACCTTCAAATTTTCACCCGGCCCAGCCGCAAAGCAGGTGGTGAAACCGGATTGACAGTCAATCTTAGCCAGGTCGAAGACGGCGTTAGTGTTCAGGTAGGCAAACAGCGCATGCTTGGTTTGGCAGCCAACTTTGGTAAAACTGCCCTGGATGCATTCCGAAATCCCTGGTCCTTGCTTGGGAATCTGGATGATATCGCACAAGACGTTGAATCCGTTCAACTGGAGGACGCTGTCTGGTCTGTAATTGACAAAGTGGCACGCCAATACAACGCTGGTGAATCTCTGAGCGAACGTCTTGCGAGCGTGAAGTGCCCATATTGTCTCACCGGTAACGATGTCGGTGAAGGGAACTGCATGGCTTGCGGCGCTCCTCTTGGCAATTTACAACCTAACACCTGCAGACGCTGTGGTTATGTACTTTATTTCAATGAAAAAGTTTGCCCAAATTGTGGTACGCCTAACGTTGAGACTAAGAGAAAGAACGAGTCATGATCCAAATTATTACTGACACCACATGCAGTATTCCTGTAGACAAACTAAAGAATCAGGGTATTCACTTCGTACCTCAAATAATTACATTTGGGAGCGAGGCCTTTGAAGATGATTACCAAATTTCAAGCGCCTATTTCCTTGAGAGACTTAAGACCAGCCCAAAACTGCCTGGTACTGCTGCTCCACCTCCTGCTTTGTACCAACCCATCTTTGAGAAAATCATGCAATCCGGGGATTCAGCACTAATATTGACCCCTTCAAGTTTTTTGAGCGGCACATTTCGAAGCGCAACGCTCGCCAGAGATGAATTCGCCAGCGATAAGATTTACATACTCGATACGCTTACCATCGCCGGTGGTTTCGGTCATCTGGTTTTAAGAGCAAAGAAAATGGCTGATGCAGGGTCGACTGTCTCAGAGATCATGGCAGAAATTTGCGCTTTAAGTCAGAAGGAAAAGCTTTTCTTCCTTGTGAATACTTTGGATTACCTGCATAAAGGCGGCCGTATTGGTAACGCTTCCAAGCTGATTGGGAGCTTGTTACAGATCAAACCTGTACTCACAATTAAAGAAGGTCTTATAACGCCTTATGAAAAAGTGCGTACTTTCAAACAAGCCATAAAACTAATAGAGGATATTACTTGCGATATCCTTTCTGACAACCCTGACGGCATGCCTTCCATTGCTCACGCAGATAATCTTGAAGAAGCAAACGCCCTTGCCAAACGCATTTCATCTCGGTCACAGACCCATGAAATTCCGATTTACGATGCCCCTCCTGCAATTATTGTGCATGCGGGTCCAGGCTTGATTGAAACCAGTTGCTTCAGCAAACTCTAGATGCGGTCCAGTTTTCAACGATTTAGAATTATCTTTCAAGATGATGATCTCCTGCTGGTTGATAAACCTTCAGGCTTATTGACGATTATTGACGGTTACGACATTTCAGCGCCCAATCTTGCAGCACAACTTGAAGAACAGATTGGCCCCATTTTCGTCGTCCATCGCCTTGACAGAGATACCAGCGGTTTAGTCCTTTTTGCGCGAAATGCCTTTGCGCACAGAGAGTTGAACCGTCAATTTCGCGAACGTGAGGTCCAAAAATCCTATTTTGCTCTGGCCTCACCTTCTCCAAACTGGGAAACTTGCGAGGTTAAACTTCCCCTTCTGGTCAATAAGGGGCGTAGTCACCTTACAAAGGTAGATACCGAGTCAGGGAAGTTGGCTCTGACGAGCTTATCTGTACTCCAAAGAAAGCTCAACTACTGCCTTTTGGAATGTAAACCAAAAACTGGGTACCGTCATCAAATCCGTGCTCATCTTTACGCTCACGGGTTAGGAATTTTGGGAGATCCATTGTATAAACCTAAACCAACTGGCCAGGCTACCATTCAAACCAACGCTCCCCGCTTAATGCTCCAGGCTTATTGCTTGGAGTTCGCGCATCCTGCAAGCAATCAAGCTCTCTCATTTTCACTTCCTCTCGATTCCGAACTCCGAGATTTTTGGGATAAGATCCCAGACAGGGCATGATTTTTCGGCCTGACTAAAGCGCTTCAAATGTTATAATCTGATAAATGCCAACCACATTACTTTCTTCGCGCTCTTTTGCCGCTTTCTATCGCAATTTAGCCCCCATCGCTGATTATGCCATGCACTATGCCAGGGATCTTGGCTTTGATAATAAAGCCCTCTACGCAATTGAGCTTGCTCTCGATGAAGCCTGTGCAAATATTATTGACCATGGTTATGAAGGTGAAGGCAAAGGCTCTATAGATATTGGCCTCTCACTTGAAGACTCCTTGTTTGTCATTAAGGTTGAGGATAAAGGCCAAGCATTTGACCCTGAAACCATTCCCCCTCCCGATCTAACCAGTCCACTTGAAATCCGTAGCGAACGCGGCCTCGGTGTTTACACGATGCGCAAGTTAATGGATCGTGTTGATTTTAGTCGCTGTGAAGGTAAAAATTGTCTTTTGTTGGTAAAGCATCTCCCCTGACCGTGCTCTGATGAATTCAAAAATTGCTCCTGACTTGCTCGATTTGTTGGTGCAGGCAAACAACCTGGCTGACATGACAGGTTTTGAGGAGTTGTTCAGTCAATTTGCACGCAAGCATTGGGGTTCCAGACTTTCAATTTTCGTTAAATCCGATCCAGGTGAGCAAACGCGGCTTCTTTTTCCACAAGACGAATCGATTCTGACAGAAATTAACAATTACGAAACCAAAATTCAGGAAGCTGAATTTTTAATCCAAAACAATAAAGAAATGGTGGTCATCCCTCTGATTGCTGGTGGAGATCAGATTGGTTCTGCTGTTTTCAGGCAAAAAGAAACTAATTTCAGTGAGGGACATGTCACCGAAATGCGCGTTTTTTGCGATATTGCCGCAAATACACTCCAATCTTTACGATTTTCCAGCATTCAGGAGTATCAGACCCGAACCTTCGATTTGATAGCCATTCTTGCGTCAAAATTGGCCGGTATCACCAAGATGGAGATTCTCAGGCAAGATGCCTGCCGAATCATCGCAACGGAACTGAACTATTACTATGTATCGCTCTGGAGCGTGGACGAAAACGCTGGCACTCTAAATTTTGAAGCTTACGCCAGCGGCAATCCAGGTTCTGATCTCGGCCCACTTGCCCTGCGCGATAAGATATTTGTTGGTCAACATATTATTGGCAAAGTCGCAGCAACTGGAGACTATTTGCTGGTAGCCGATGTCAATCAAGAGCCACTCTACTTCCCGGCAGAAGCTCTACCTGAAACCCAATCTGAGCTTGCCATTCCGCTTAAAGTTGGCAACAGGGTGCTTGGGGTCCTTGATCTGCAATCTGACACCAAAAATGCCTTTACTCAGTCGGATTTGACCATTTTGCGCGCGTTGGCAGATAGTATTGCCCTGGCTATCCATCGCGTCGGGCTTTATGCAACACTTGAATTACGTACTGATCAGTTGGACCTGATCGCCAGAGTCAGCAAATCTCTAACAAGCGTGCTTGACCTCGATTCCTTGCTTTCTCAAATAACTCAAATGATGGCGGAGGAGTTTAATTACCAGGAAGTTCAAATATTCCTGGTTGAACATGCCCCGTTGCGCATTCAGTATCGGGCAGGTTCCGGTATCATGGCCGAAGGTCACAAAGAAAAAACTTACACTATTGATCTGGAATCCAAAATTGGCCTCATCCCGGAAGCCATCCGCACGGGCAAAATCCAGTTCGTCAACAATGTTAGTGAAGATCCCAAATATCTTCCCAGTCCTTATAAAGAAATTGAGGTCGGTTCAGAGTTGGTCGTACCATTGGAGTACGCCGGCCGGGTCTTTGGCGTGCTGGATGTTCAAGACGAGAGAGTAAACGCTTTTTCTGAAGCTGATGTAGACCTGCTAACGACATTATCGGCAAGCATCTCCATTGCTGTCCGTAATGCATCGCTGTATAACACACAACTTTGGCGCAGGGAAGTAGCTGAGAGTCTAAGGGATATCGCCCTTTCATTGGCAAAAAGCCTGCCATTTGAAGAAACACTGCAAAAAATTCTTTCCAGCATCCTGAAAGTATTGCCCAGCGATCTTGCCTTGATAGCTCTTTTCGAACCTGAGGAACAATCAACAACAATCCAGAATGGATTCTTGAAATTGCATTCTTTTGTCGGCCTCTCTGACCTATCCTTACCCAACGGATTGACAATTAAGAGCGACTCTGCCTGGTTCATGCACGGTTTTGACACGATGCACCCCGTTATCCGTAAATCCGGGATGCCTGACCCAATACTCGAACAACTTGGCTTCCCTGGAGAAGCTTCTGCCATCTCTGCACCGCTTACGATTGGGGATAAAAGAGTGGGCGTGCTGATTCTTTTC
>CAYMNM010000041.1:0-16968 GCA_964391795.1 uncultured Anaerolineaceae bacterium
AAGCGTTGTTTTCCTCGCCGAAGGAATGCGAGGAATCCTGGTGCTCCGTGTTCAGTTGGTCGACCAAAACAGCGCTGATCTTGCCTGAGGCCAAATCCGAGCGGAAGCTATGGAGGTAATCCTCATTCTTGCTCATTGCCATTTCCATAATCAAATCTTTTTCATAAGCTTGAATTAAGTCAAATTTTGGAACTGCGTGGAAAGTCTGGAGTTGGCGATTTGAAATAAACAGCACTGAACCTTCGTTCTCTTTGATTAATTCCAAGGCTTGATTGAGCTCGGTGAGATTGGACTGTGCCTGGTCTGCAGCGTTGAAGTTCCAGATCGGAGCAGATTGAAAGGCAAAAAACACAGGCATCAACACCAGTGCCGTTATCCAAAAAGCGGGCATTGCAGATGGCGCGACCTTTTGCATGGTTTTTTCTGGCGCAAAAGCTCCCGCAAACAAATTGCCAGAAACGAGAATAAAGAAAACGATGAAGGCATCCAGATTGTGCAAATCACCTCCGCCACCAATCTTGACGGAGACGACCAAACCTCCCAAGAAAAAGATTGTCAAGATACTTGCCAATCCGCTTAAACGAACGGGGTGGAGTTGGTGGCGTAAACCTTCACACCAACGTTTGTTAACGAGCACCAAAAGTGGTAAACAAAGCAAGCCAATTCCCAATAAAACACCTGGTTTATAGGTGGGATTAGGCAGAAGACGATACCACAGCAAAGTAGAATTGAGCGCAGAGTCGAAGTAAGCCGGGTTTTCTCCTGATAAATTGACATAGATTTGTTTGGAAATAAACGCCAGAAGTGTTCCAAGAAGCGTCCAAAGCAGCGGTTTAGATAAATATCTGATGTAATTCGTTTTTCCAACAGGATGATCAAGAATGTAGAGCAGGCTCATCAGCATCCCAGGCACAGGCATCCAATTGATGCGACTGAGACCAGTCCAAACAGAAGCGAGAATGAGGAAGATCCAATTTCGGATAGGGCTACCTGGCTTGTATCCGATCATTACAAGAATAATCACAGGGATCAGATGAAAATAGATTGCTCCCTGAAAGAAGAACAAAAACAAAAATAGAAAGAGCCAAATTGGCTTAATGACCAACTTCGATTGTATGCGCCTAATGAAAAGCCAAGCCATCCAGGCTGTCATCCCAAGCCATAGAATAACAAGCCACAAACGGTGAATGATTATCTCTTTTATCTGAAGCAGAAAAGGAATCGATTGAAGTATTCCACGTGAAGGGTCCAGCACAGAAAGCGGAATCTTGACCCCATAGATTTCAAGAGATCTTAAAGCAGAGGCAACATAGTAACGGCTACCTTCCGACCAACCTAAAGCAAAGGGAGTTGCCTGAACCTGTGGCACAAAAACACCCACCCGGTAAATGACACCGCCAAGTAGTAAAAATCCAGCAAAGTAAAAATATGGAGAGCCTTTGCCAAGCAGTGACCCAAAAAACCAGGCTAAAAACCCTGCCGCGCTGACAAGCAAAAAGAGCCTAAAGCTCCTTTCTCCAAGCAAATCCAATCGGAGAATGAAGAAGGAAAGCACCAGAAGAGTCATCAATACTCCCCCGATGAGCCATGTCCACCCCCTGGTCTTTATGTGTTTTGATGGCTTCGTTTCAGTTCCATTCCAGCGCGAAAGCAAACCTGTGAGCAGCAAACACAAAAAGAAGAAGCCTGCAAAAGCGAAAAATACCTTATTTCTGGAATGGATATTATCGAAAAGGAACCATCCCGCCATGCCCGCTTCGATCAGGAAAAAATCGCGCAGAAAATCTTGATCTTTTAATGTCTTCAAAGAAATTGTCCTTCCGTTTGCATTCAGGTCAATGGCTAATTATACTTGGCGATGCAGTATCACAAATCCAAGAAACGGAGTTGGCATGAACTTGAACCCCATAGACCCAAGAAAACTGAGTTTGCTTCCGCATGATATTTTGGAATTCCGTGCCATGTTGTTGACCAGTGGTGACTATGAGAAAGGCGACTTCAATATGATGACTATCGGTTGGGGCGCTTTTGGAACCATGTGGAATAAACCATTGGCAATGGTCGTCGTGAGACCTACGCGCTTTACATACGACTTCATGGAAAAGTATTCCGATTTCACCATTACAGCCTTTTCAGAAGATTACCGCAAAGCCCTTGGAATTTTAGGGTCCAAATCTGGAAGGGATACCAATAAATTGGAACTTTCTGGACTTACCCCAACTATGGCAAAAATGGTAGATTCCCCCACGTATAGCCAGGCAGAACTGAGCATTGAGTGCTGCAAGACGTACTTTGATGACTTTGAACCCAGTCATTTTTTAGACAAAAGTATTATGGCACAGTATCCTAATCGGGATTTTCACCGGATTTACTTCGGGGAAATCATTCACGTTGAAGGCATTTCAAAATACGAAGCTTGATTTTGTAGCGATAAGGCGCAAGTAGGCTGAGACAAGTTATAATCTTGTCAACGGAGGAACCTATGTCCGAGAAGAAAATTCGTATTTTGATTGCCAAACCCGGGCTGGATGGGCACGACCGCGGCGCTAAGGTAATTGCCCGTGCTTTGCGCGATGATGGCATGGAAGTGATCTATACAGGCTTACGCCAAACCCCGGATATGATTGCTGAGGCAGCTCTGCAGGAAGATGTGGACGCGGTTGGCCTCTCCATCCTTTCTGGTGCGCATAATGCCCTGGTTCCCCAAATCATTGAAAAACTGCGCGGGAACGGGCAGAACAATGTCTTCGTTTTTCTCGGTGGCATCATCCCTGAAGCAGACATCCCGCATTTACTTGAATCCGGAGTGACCAAGGTTTACGGGCCGGGCACAAACACCCAAACCGTCTGCCACGACATCCGTGAAGCCATCGATACCCAATAAGCCATGCCCTCAGCCTTGGTAGAGAAAGCCCTCCAGGGCGATAAGCTTTCGCTCACCCGCCTGCTCTCCGAAGTGGAGGCAGAAACTTCGAAGGGCATCCAGGCTTTAGACCTGATCTATGCGCACACTGGCAATGCCCATAAGATTGGCATTACCGGCGCGCCAGGTTCGGGCAAAAGCACTCTCGTAGCCGCACTCGTCAAAGAGTTACGTGGCCAACCCAACAAACCAAGAATTGCTGTTATCGCTGTGGACCCAACCAGTCCGTTTTCAGGGGGCGCACTTTTAGGCGACCGCGTGCGTATGCTTCACATCCAGCATGATCCGGAAGTATTCATTCGTTCGATGGCTACCCGAGGAGCCTTAGGTGGGCTTTCTGACCGCACCGAAGCCTTCACCCAGGTATTTGATGCTGCCGGTTATGACTACGTATTGATTGAGACCGTTGGGGCGGGCCAATCTGAAGTAGACGTTGTCAACCTTGCCCACACTGTCATTGTGGTTGACACCCCTGATATGGGTGATGACATCCAGGCTATCAAGGCTGGTATTCTCGAAATCGCGGATTTACTGGTGGTCAACAAAGCCGATCGGCCTGGTGTGGAAGGTTCCGTGCGGAACCTACAAAACATGGTTAACGCCGGCCACGGTAAAGACCTGAACGCACATCACCACCGCTTCCTCACGGAGAAAAACCAGGAAAAATTGGATCACATGGTCGAGGAAGATTATTGGTTCCCGCCAGTGCTAAAAACAGTCGCCACAGAAAACAAAGGCCTAACTGAATTGGCTGATAAGATCCTTGAACATGGCCAGTTCCTCAAAGAACACGGCCTTTGGGATTTAAAAACGGAATTGGCGCTGCACGAGATTGTTGCCCGTAACCTGCGTCTGAGCCTCTACCGCAAATGGCTTGAGGATGCTGACAAAGCTAAACTGCAAACAATTCTACGTGATCTACTGGATAAACGGATATCACCTAATCAGGCTGTCCAAGCCCTAATGGCGTTATAATTTTTTTATAAATTTATTATCGGAGTGTGGATTATGGAACGGACCTTAATCAAGGACCTGTTGGGCAAAATTGGTCAGCAAGTGAAAGTTCAGGGCTGGCTGCAAATTCTGCGCGATCAGAAAAGCATGCAATTCCTGGTGCTACGTGACCGTACCGGATTGGTACAAATCGCGCTGTGGAAGAAGGGTAACCCGGAGCTGGCTGAAAAGATTTCTGCCCTTGGGGTTGAATCTGCACTCACAGTTTTCGGCAAAGTCGTTGAAAACGAGGTTGTCAAATTAGGCGGCATTGAGATTCAATTAGAAGACCTTAAAGTGGAAGGCAACGCAGAAGCGCCTCTTCCTTTTGAACCCTTCGGGGAAACGCTACCCGACCAGGATTATCGCCTGGATTGGCGCTACCTGGATCTGCGCCGCCAGCGCAGCCGCTTGATCTTCGAAGTACAAACGACCATGGAAGAAGCCATGCGTGAGTATTGGATCCAACACAATTTCATCGAGATGCATTCTCCAAAGACCATGGGCGCGCCCTCTGAATCTGGCGCAGAACTCTTTGAGATCAAATACTTTGACCGTACAGCCTATCTCGCGCAATCACCACAATTCTACAAACAGATGGCCATGGCCGCTGGCTATGAAAACGTCTTTGAAATTGGCCCCGTATTCCGTGCCGACCCCTCCTTCACTTCCCGCCACATGACCGAATTTACCGGTGTGGACATGGAAATGAGTTGGATTGACGACCACGATGACGTGATGAAATTCATGGAAAATTGGCTGGCATACAGCTTCCAGGCTGTGAAAGACAAACACGATGAGGAGATTAAGGCCCTGCTCGGCACAGAAATGAGCGTGCCCAGCGTGCCATTCCCGCGCATGACCATGGCTGAGGCTTACCAGGTGCTTAAAGCAATGGATTACAAACTGCCTCCTGAGAAAAAAGGCGATCTGGACCCAGGTGCCGAAAGAGCGCTTGGAGCCTATGTTAGGGAAAAATTTGGCAACGATTTCGTATTCGTAACAGATTGGCCTGCCACGGTGCGGCCTTTCTACCACATGCGCCACGCCGATCACCCTGAGCTGACCAAGAGCTTTGATTTGCTGGGAAAGGGTTTGGAAGTGACCACAGGCGCGCAACGTGAACACCGCTATGATGTTTTGGCTTCCCAAGCTTTGGAAAAAGGCCTTACGCTGCCACCTATCCAGAATTACCTCAATTACTTCCGGTATGGCTGCCCACCACACGGTGGTTTTGGGCTGGGACTCAGCCGTTTGCTGATGGTTCTGCTTGACTTGCCCAACATTCGCGAGGCGGTTTACCTCTTTAGAGGACCTAACCGTTTGGAGCCATAAGGAAATATTATGCCCGATTTTACTTTTGGCAGACTCACCTTTCAAGCTTTGAAAAAGGAAGATTTGCCCCTCTATGTAGAGTGGATGCGCGACCCGGAAGTCACTCACAACTTAGGCATACCCATGGTACCTTTTTCATTGAATGATGAAGAAGCATGGCTTGAAAATGAGTTCAAACGGCCGATCGATGAACGTACCATGGGAATCAGCATTCAAGATGGCGAACCATCCCAACTTAAGCTGATTGGCAATGGCGGGTATCATGCCATAGATCGCTCTGAGCACAGCGCGGAAATTGGCCTTTTCATTGCTGATAAAAGCGAATGGAACAAAGGTTATGGTACTGAAGCCGTACAGGCTCTTATCTGGCACGGTTTTTATCACATGAACCTCCATCGCATTTGGCTGCGTGTGCATGATCCCAACAAAGGTGGCATCCGCGCTTACGAAAAAGCCGGCATGAAGCACGAAGGCACTTTACGAGAAGCCCACTACCAAGAAGGCAAGTTTGTAGACGTCCACATCATGAGTATTTTGCGTCAGGATTGGGATCTGGCGCAGAAAAAGGAAGGTTAAGGAATGAGTTATGTAAAAACAAGCCCCCACAGCATGACCTACGGCAACATCCGCCTTTTCGCGGGGACAGCCTCCATGGAACTGGCACAAGAAGTGGCTGACCAGTTGGGAATAGGGTTATGCGGACGGGATGTTATTGAGTTTACCAATGAAAATTTGTTCGTCAAACTGCATGCTTCGGTGCGCGGTCAAGATTGCTATGTAATCCAAACTACTTCAACGCCCGTTCACCGCAACCTGATGGAATTACTTATCCTCATCCAGACCCTACGCCTGGATTCTGCTGGCCGCATCACCGCTGTGTTCCCTTATATGTGTTATGGGCGCTCAGACCGCAAGGACCAGCCCAGGGTGCCGATTACCGCAAAATTGGTTACGGATATGATTGAAGTTGCCGGCGCAGACCGCTACATGACCATGGATCTGCACGCAGGGCAAATTCAGGGTTTTTTCTCTATTCCAGGTGACGTACTTTCAGGTTATCACATCCTGAAGCCATACCTTGCCGAAAAACTGCCACAAATGCATAACCCTGTCGTACTAACAGCAGACCTGGGCTTTGCCAAGGGCGGTCGGCGGTATGCTCAATCACTCAATCTGCCACTAAACTTCATTGAAAAGCGCCGCATAGACAACAAGGAAAACGCTGAAGCCATGGCCGTGATTGGGGATATCAATGGGCGCGATGTTATTTTGGTGGATGATGAAATTGACACCGGTGGATCAATGGCACAGGCGATCCAGGTTGCAAAATTGAACGGGGCCAGGGATATTTACGTGGCCTTCGTGCACCCACTGCTCACCAAGAACGCCATTGAACGGCTCTCAGCCGAACCTGTAAAAGAATTCATCACAACGAATACCGTGCCAATCCCCAAGGACCGTCAGGCTTTATTTGGCGGACGCCTGAAGGTTCTGAGCATCGGACCAATATTGGCTGAGGTTATCAAACGCGCTAATGAAGGCACCTCTGTAGGGGCGATGTGGCAAGAGTAAGCAAATTTTGCTATTCAGTAATATTGAACCAAATAAAGACTCCCGGACAAAAGGGAGTCTTTTTGATTGTCAAAATCCAAGCCAGGCTGACTTATAATTGAGATATGCCTGAACTTCCAGAAGTTGAGACCATCCGGCGCATTTTGGTAAATGGCTCGGAGGCAACCCCTTCCATTCTTGGGCAAGTGGTAACAGGCGCATCCCTCTTTTGGCCAAAAACTCTGGCTACCACCAACCTGCAGGATCTGCGAGAGGAGCTGACAGGTCAGGCAATCCTCGACATCACACGCAGAGGCAAGTTCCTGTTGGTTGCCTTCAAGGAATTCCAACTGGTCATTCATCTACGTATGAGCGGGGATCTGCGGATGGTAGAAGATCTGGGAATCCCTAGAGAATTAGATCCAGTGATGACTCATGACCGTTTCTACTTACACTTCCAGAGTGGGTTTGGACTGGCATTTAATGATACGCGCAAGTTTGGTCGGGTTTGGTTTCTGGCTGATCCGAGTACACTTCTCCATAAGCTGGGGCCGGATCCATTCGCAGCAGAATTGACTGATTCTGTCTTTTACGGCATGCTTCAAAGTAAAAAACGCCAAATTAAAAGTCTTTTACTGGACCAAAACTTTCTTGCTGGAATAGGCAACATTTACTCTGATGAAGCCCTCTTTGGGAGCAAAATCAACCCAACGCGCGATAGCCGCAGCCTCAGTCAGAATGAAGCTGCTTTGCTGCTTTCGAAAATCAGGGAAAATCTCAATTTGGGAATTGCTCATAATGGTGCCAGTATTGACTGGGTTTACCGAGGTGGCAATTTCCAAAATTACTTTCAGGTTTATCAGCGTAAGGGTCAGCCCTGCCCTCTTTGCGGTACGCTGATTATCCGTACCACGGTATCCCAACGTGGAACCCACTACTGCCCTCACTGTCAGCCCACAGAAAAGAAGGACGAATAGCATGTACGAACACCTTGCTCCGGTTTACGACTATTTTGTTGACTGGAAAAGCCGTTTGGCTTATGAACTGCCATTTCTGATCAAAGAAATCTCTAGCCTGGGTGAAAATCCACACGAATTAAAGGTTTTGGATGCCGCTTGTGGAACCGGTCGCCATGCTATTGCATTGGCAAGTGAAGGTTTCCAAATGAGCGGGGCGGACCTTTTCCCTGAGATGGTGAGCCATGCCCGGGCAAACGCCTTTGCTGCTGATCAAAATTTGAATCTCAAGACAGTAGGTTTTGGCAACATGGCCAAAGCTTTTGCCGGGGAACAATTTGATGCCTTGCTCTGCCTGGGCAATTCATTACCCCACGTGCAATCCCAAAAGGAATTGATTGATACTCTGATGGATTTCGCGGCCTTGCTAAAACCTGGCGGCATGTTGATCTTGCAAAGCCGGAATTTTGATCGCGTTGTTAAGAATAAGTTGCGTTGGATGGATCCGCAGGCAGTGGATGACAAGAACAAACACTACGTCTTCTTCCGGTTTTACGATTTTTTGCCAAATGGATTAATTCAGTTCAACATCCTTACACTTTCGAGGGATGGAACGCGCAACTGGCGAACTGAAATGGATTCAACCTTGCTTTATCCGACTATCTCAGAGCATCTGTTGGTTGATATAAAAGAAGTGGGTTTCGATAAAATTCGATTCTTTGGGAACATGGGGGGGGAAAGTTTTGACCCCGAGTCGAGTTCGGATTTGGTGGTTGCTGCCACTAAAGCTCTGAAGTAAAAATAGCGCGTTACCGCGCTATCAAGATACCTTAAGCTCCACCAGGGGCTGAACGGGCTTTCTTGCGAAGAACAGAATCAAAGCGCAAGCCACTATGGGTTTTTTTGAGGTTCTCTTTCCACCAAAGGACAGTGTCTTTTACAGTTTCTTCAATGGGGCGAGCTGCAAAACCCAACTCTTGACAAGCTTTGGCACAGGAAATGTCTGAATTACTCATGAGAGTCTCGATGGCATAGCTGGTAAGGCGCGGACGTGTACGGGTCACTTTGTACCAAAGTTCTGCCAATGGGGCGATGGCTTTGGCAAACCAGAATGGGAAGATGACAGCCATGGATTTGATACCCATTGCCTTTTGAACCAGCTCGCGCAGGCGGCTAATTTTGATATCAACCCCAGAGAGAAGATAGGTTTCGCCTTTACGGCCTTTTTTAGCAGCCAGGATATGGCCCTTGGCAACATCGCGGATATCCACAAAATCAAAAGTAGCATCCAGCGATAGCGAGGGTTTCTTCTTCATCCAAGAGAGAATCATTTCTCCCATTTCCGAACGGCTGAAGTCGTAAGGTCCGATCACACCGGTTGGGCAGACAATAGTAACGTCCAATCCAGCCGCCGCAGCTTTTTGAGCCAATAACGAAGCTTCAGCTTTGGTCTGGTCATAAGGTCCAGCTGGATTGTTCGAGTCAAATTTCAGGGTTTCGTCAATAACTTTACCGTGGGCCGGCCGTTCCAGAGCATGTATGGAGCTGGTGTATATGAATTTTTTAACGCCTGACTCTCTGGCAGCTTCAAGCACATTTTGAGTGCCTTTAATGTTGACCAATCGCATCAAGTCGATTTTGTCATTGGTAATACTTACCAAACTTGCCAGGTGGTAAACAGTATCGACGCCATCCATTGCCCGCAGCATGGCAGGCTTATCAAGAATATTGCCCTCAAAGATTTCAAGGTCCAATCCTTCAAGGCTCTGGATATTTTCCCCCGGGAGCACAAGTGCACGTACCTTTTCTCCTGTGGAATTTAATTCACGGATGAGCACGTTACCGATGTGGCCTGCAGCCCCAGTTACTAAAATCATTGTCTTAACCTAACCTTTCGCATTCGTTAAAATGCTAACACATGCGATTCTACATCAAATAAACATAATCGACAAAAGTTTATAAGGTCAGGTGCTTATACCCAGGTTTTTGAAAAAGAGATCTTCGATTTTGTCGCATATTAAAGTAAGTATGTTGAAAAGTTTGCGCGTGTAAGATGCGATGGTTTAAATAACCTTCAAATACTGGGGGCTTTTCGTTATAATCGCCTTTGAATAGAGGTGCTTATGAAAATTGCCATTGGGTGTGACCACTCTGGAGTAGCATTAAAAGAGGAAATCAAAACCTACCTTGAAAGCCGCAAAATTGCCTATGAGGATTTGGGTGCCTACACCACTGACAGTTGCGACTATCCGCGTATTGCTGAAAAAGTGTGCAAGGCTATCCTGGGCGGCGCTGCTGACCGGGGCATCCTGATCTGCGGTACGGGTGTTGGCATGTCAATCTCGGCTAACAAATTTAAGGGCATCCGGGCTGCGGCTTGCAGCGAACCCTTTTCAGCCATTTTTGCCAAGCGGCACAATAACGCCAACGTGCTCTGCCTGGGTGCGCGCGTGATTGCTGGTGGTTTGGCTACTTTACTGGTGGAAGGTTGGCTTAATGCCAATTTTGAAGGCGAACGCCATCAGCGCCGGGTGGACATGATCACCCGTTTGGAACAACGCAGCAGCGTGGAACCGACTACACATCCGGATGAACCGCCGGCGCCTATAACCGAAGAAGATACCCACCCGGTTAAAACTCAAAACTAAGGCAAAGCGGCTTCAAGCAAGAGCCTTGAGCATATAGAGTTCCCCCTCTATAAAACCACGCTTGTGGTAATACTCACGCGTTCCGATAGCCGAAATCACAGCCAGGTGCGAAAAACCTGCCTGAAGGCTTATGACGCTGGCTTCTTCAATCAGTCTTTTTCCCAGTCCAAGATGCTGGGCAGCACCTTTGATATCCGCGCCAATTTCCAACGATTGACCGAAAACGTGAACTTCACGGATCATGGCTGCACCATTCAGATCAGGGATGCCCAGAGGATTATTTACCTTGGGCAGTGAAAGCCGCAGAAATCCAATCAACTCATCGCTGGCAGTATTGAAACTGATGAAATGCTCAAGTGTATGGCCGGTATCGTAAACCAGGTCGTGCAGTTTCATTGTTCCCGAGTCGAAATTCTTGCTACGTACTTCGCGGCAGCGAATGCATTGACATTTCACGCCCTTGGACTGCATGCGTGCTGCCAGGTCCTGACGGAGACTGGTATTGCGGTTACCCTGCACCACATGGTTGGAGGGAATATCACGGATGACACGGTTGATGCGGCAGTAGCGTGGCGTAGTAGGTTTGATATCCGAGAGTAGCTCGGTTAGTTCTTCTTCGCCATAAGGTTGATACTCACCGCGTTCCCAGTAGTTGTAAAGCTCCGCCTGTTTGAGCAGCTGGCATGGGTAAATCTTGAGTTCATCCGGTTGAACGGAGCCCTCGGTCCACAAGCGGGCGTAATCCAGACGATCAGACTCCAGAGTAGCCCCCAGCAAATTTGGCATCCAATGTGCCACAATTTTGAAACCTGCCAGGCGGATCATTTGGATGGCATCCACCATTTCTTTTACCGTATGACCGCGTTTGTTCAAAGCCAGGATGCGATCATCCAGGCTTTGAACGCCGATTTGTAGTTTGGTAACCCCTAATTTGCGGTAAAAGACCAATTCGTCACGGTTTACAAGGTCTGGGCGAGTCTCAATGACCATACCGACATTGCGGTGGCGTGCCCGGGTGTTGCGTTTTTGCACTCCCAGCAAACCACCTTTGGGGGGTTCATCTGCTTGGTTTTCCTCGTTCATAGCCTCAAGGCAGCGGCG
This sequence comes from uncultured Anaerolineaceae bacterium, assembly GCA_964391795.1. Taxonomy (GTDB): domain Bacteria; phylum Chloroflexota; class Anaerolineae; order Anaerolineales; family Anaerolineaceae; genus Mesolinea. The sequence continues at coordinate 11,508 of CAYMNM010000041.1, forward strand.
AACAAACCACTCCTGGTAATCCTTGGGGTAAGCCGTCCAGGACCCCCCGAGGATAAGTAATTCGATTTTATCGGTCGGGTGACCCACCTCGTGCAATCCCTTGAGACGTGAACTGACCTGCAGGTAAGGGTCAAAGTTGTTCTCGACCCCCCGGCGAGCACCAGGTTCGTCTGAAAGGTAGGATTGCGGCATATTTTCTTCCGTTGGGCAGAAAATGCATTCTCCGGGGCAAGGGGCCGGCTTGGTAAGCACGGTAAGGGTAGCCACCCCCGAAAGCGTGCGGATGGGCTTCATGCGGATGCGAGCGAGCAAGCCTGGGTCTGCTGGCAATTTACCATTTTCCACACTTCGATAATATGCAGCTACAAGGGCATGTTTGGCTAAAAATCCACGGCCACCAGGAAGCGGGTGGGCACGCAGGGCAGGCTGAATGGGCTTGCCAGCAATAATTTCATCCAGAATCAAATCAGCAATGGCTTTTTCTTCGGGGCTGTATTCGCGTTTTTTTTGCCAGGCGATGGCGTCGTGTTTCATAATTTAGCCGAGGGCCACATCCAGTAGCATCATGACTGCAAATCCAAGCATAACACCGATAGTTGGGACGTCGGAATGGTCCTCAGATTCTCGTTTGGACTCCGGGATCAGTTCTTCAGCAACCACATAGATCATTGCGCCAGCCGCAAATGCCAAAGCATAAGGCAGTAAACCATGCATAGTGGAAACTGCAACCGCCCCAATCATTGCCGCAATAGGTTCCACCACCCCAGAAATCTGGCCAATACCAAAGGCCTTCCACTTGCTTACGCGTTCGCGGCGTAACGGCACTGAAACAGCCAGACCTTCAGGGAAGTTCTGAATGCCAATACCCAAAGCCAGGGCAATTGCTGAGCTAATACTGGCATCCCCAAAACCGCTGGCAGCGGCCCCAAATGCCACCCCAACAGCCAGGCCTTCAGGAATATTGTGCAAGGTGATGGCCATCACCAACAAGACGCTACGCTGCCAGGAACTTTTTGTTCCTTCCGGGGTTTTATCGCCAGGGTGAAGGTGAGGTAAGAGCTTATCAACCGAAAGTAAGAATATGCCTCCAACCAGGAAGCCAACCACAGCAGGTACCCAGGATGGGGTTTTACCGCCCTCTGACATTGCAATGGCTGGTGCCAAAAGCGAAAAGTAACTGGCCGCTATCATAACCCCTGAAGCAAAACCCAACATGCCGTTTAGAACTTTTTTGCTGATTTGCTTGCCAAAAAAGACGCCGGCCGCGCCAAGTGCGGTCATAAACCAGGTGAAAATTGTGCCAACCAAGGCTTGCAGGACGGGTGTGAGAGTACTTAAAAATGTAATCATAGCGTTTCCTTTAGTACAAAATTCTAACCCATCTATTAAATATATAAAAGCTAAACAGAAGGTGGAGGAGCTTGCCAATCGGTTAGAATTTAACGCGATGAAAAATGAAATGATTTCTATCTTGCGTCAGATAAACCGCACCTTTTACGATGAACTTGGCCCATCTTTTTCTGTGACTCGCGGTCAAATCCAACCCGGTGTAAAGCGATTGCTTCCAACCATGCTTGAGCAAACCAGAGTATTGGATCTGGGTTGCGGGAATGGCACGCTGGCAGAAGCCCTGGCTCTTGCTAACTACGCAGGTGCTTACGTCGGCTTGGATGGCAGCCAGTCGTTATTGGGCTTTGCTGAAGAGCGCCTGAGGCAATACCCCCTGCTTAGAGCTGAGTTCCAGCAGGCAGATTTGCTCGCTGGGCAATTTCAAGACATTTATATGGAGCAAAGCTGGCCGCTTATCGTCTGCTTTGCAACATTACAGCATCTGCCCTCACAACAAGCTCACCTGGCGTTTTTTAAGCAGGCAGCCCAAGCCCTGGAACCAAATGGTCAGCTGATGCTCTCATGCTGGCAGATTCACAATTCTGAACGGCTAGTAAAGCACATCCAGCCCTGGTCAATAGTCGGGTTAGACCCGGAGGACCTTGACGCTGGAGACCTTTTGATGGATTGGCGAGGCCAGGACTCACAGATCCCGGGCCTGCGCTATGTACATGAATTTAGCGAAGCAGAATTGAAGGTACTGGGGGAAAGAGCGGGTTTGGCACTGACAGAAACCTTTTATTCAGATGGCAGGGAAGGCAATCTGGCGCTTTATCAGATCTGGAGAAAAAACGAGGAAGTTCTTGAATAATCTAAACGAATCCACTTTGGCAGATCTGGAAAACCAATTTAGACGCTGTCTGCAACAACGCTCGGGAATGCTTGACCCGCAACATGATTGCGCTTTACGCGTGTTCAATGGTTATTATGAGGGCTACAAGGGTTTGGTGGTTGACCTTTTTGCCCGATCAGCTGTAATTTCTGACCACAACAATTCAGAACCAGATGGAAAAAACCCGTACCTCGATATGATCACAGAGGTCTTGCAAAAGGAATACCCTTGGCTTGAAAGTATTCTGTTTAAGCGGCGATTGAGTTCAATCGAACAAGAACGCAAAGGTGTTTTAATTTTTGGGAACACGCTGCCTGGTTGGATTCAAGAAAATGGTGTGCGTTATGCCATCGACTTGCGCCTGAACCAGGACGAAAGCTTCTTTTTGGACACACGCGGCTTGAGGCAGTGGCTGAAGGCACAAAGCCTTGGCAAGAATGTGCTGAATTGTTTTGCCTATACCGGTTCCCTTGGAGTGGCTGCGCTGGCAGGGCAAGCCCGCAGGGTACTGCAGACCGATATCAATGCATCATTTCTGGAACTGGCTAAAAAATCTGCCAGACTTGGCCACTATCCCGGTGAGATGAAAGTGTTGCCCTTGGATTTTTTCAAGGTAGTCAGCCGCATTAAGACTAGTGGAGAACTTTTCGACATCGTCATCCTTGACCCACCGTTTTTTTCCACAACAAAGAGCGGAAGAGTGGATCTGGTAGCCGATTGGTTGGGTCTGATCAATAAAGCCCGACCCTTGGTAGCTGATGGCGGCAATTTAATAGTCATCAACAATGCCCTTTTTGCTTCAGGAGCCGAGGTAAAGGCTCAGCTTGAGAGCCTGACCCAGTTTGGCTACGTGGAAGTCGACCGGATCATCCCCGTCCCGGAAGATTGCACAGGATTTGCTGAAACCATTACTGAAAAGGCACCTGTTGAAACTGCACCCTACAATCATGCTACAAAAATTACAGTTCTCTCAGTCCGCAGGAAAGACCACAGAACTGCGGGCTTTCCGCATAAACCAGTATAGATAGTGATTTTTTATAAAAAATACTTCACGCACAATGGTGAAGTATTTTTTGATTGATTATTAATTTGGGCTTACTTGGCACTGTAAAGTACGAATTTTTCGCCTTTGGTGTGGCAAATAGGGCAGACTTCCGGACGTTCACCGAGTTCGATATAGCCACAGACGGGGCAAAGGTAGAAATCGGTTACATCCAGGTCTTTACCCTGTTTGACGGCTTCAAGCGCTTTGGCATACAGGCGGGCATGCACTTCTTCAGCATCCACAGCGTAACCAAACATCAACTTAGCGGCATGGTTTTCTTTCTTAGCTTCTTCAACCATGGGTGGGTACATTTCAGTGAATTCGTATGTTTCGCCATCGATGGCAGCCTGAAGGTTATCAACAGTATCTTTAATGAGTTCCATGGCTTTCATGTGGCCGGACGCATGAATATGTTCGGCTTCAGCAGTGGTCTCAAAGAGCTTGGCAACATTGGCAAAACCCTGGGCAGCGGCTTTTTTGGCAAAATTGGTGTACTTCTGGTAAGCCTGGCTTTCGCCAGCAAAGGCATTTTTGAGGTCTTCTAAGGTTTGGGACATTTGTTTTCTCCGATTATTATTTTTGATAAAACAAGTATAAATCAAAACAAATTTTCGAGGGCTTAGCGAAACGCGTAGAAGGTATGGGCTTCTTCATAGCCATCATTTCAGGTAAAGTAAGTGCCATATCAGTTTTCGCCAAGGAGTAAAAATGAACAGCAGAGAACGCGTAATTGCCGCTATTGAAGGTCAAAGTGTAGATCAGTTGCCGACCGGGTTCTGGTTCCATTTTGACCCCAGCAGTTATGGCAGCGTTGAACAAACAGTACAAAACCACATGCAATTTCATGAAGAAACACAGGTGGATGTTTTAAAAGTAATGAATGAGAATCAATTCCCTTTCACTCAGGAGATTGCGAGTGCCAAAGACTGGCTTAACGTTAAACCTTTTGGCGGTCAATCAGACTTCATTACCAAACAAGCTGAAATAACCAAACGCGTTGTGGACGGCCTGAAAGGCAAGGCTTTTACGGTACTAACGGTACACGGCACCTGGTCTTCAGCAGGGCACGCCAGGGGCGTGCGGAAAGGCTACAGTAAAGGCGCCGGCATTTTGGCAAAACTATTGCGCGAAGACCCCAAAGCCATGAGTCACATCTTTGAATTGATTACAGAAGCCTCATGCCGCCTGATTGATCAGGTCAGCAGCTCTGGTGTGGATGGCATCTATTACTCAGCCCTGGGTGGGGAACGTTACCTGATTTCCGATGCAGAGTACACAAGCTGGGTGCGTCCTTGGGATGAACAAGTTATGGCATATGCCAATCAGGCTTTCAAATACAACTTTCTGCACATTTGCGAGGATGACCTCAACCTTTACCGCTTCTCAGGAATTGATGCCGCAGTCGTCAACTGGGGCTCGAACATCCCAAGTAACCCCAGCCTTAAAGATGGATGGAAGCACTTCCCGAACAGCGCGGTGATGGGTGGTTTTGACAACAACAGCGGTGTGCTTTTTGATGGAGATACGGATGAACTTAGAGCCCAAATCTATAAGATCAAGCAGGAATTGGGCAGCCGCAAGGTTATCCTTGGCGCGGATTGCACCGTTCCGGAGCATACAAGTACCCGTCAACTTCGTCGCGTAAAAGAAGCGGCCGCAATTGCCGGATAAGTAGCAGAAAAAGGAGCAAAGTTGATGTCAGAAAATACCCCTCAAGAAATTCTTGAAGCCAAACCTGTAGAACTGGAAACTTATTCACACGCGGTGGATGAAGGTGCCATCGGAAATTTTGAGGCTGAGAAATTTCAGAATCAGCCAGCTAAAAAAGAAGAAAACCTGTTTGCCAGTCTTGGTTTTGCCCTCGGTTTCACCGCGTTGCTATTTTTAAACACATATGCCATTCCGGCAGTACTCGGCCTGATTCTTTCATTCATTGGACTAGCTCAGATCAAGCGCAAAGGAGAAGAAGGTCGTGGTTTTGCGATCTGGGGGATCGTCTTTTCTTTGCTCAGCATCATCTGGTTGGGTTTGCAGTACCTGGGCGTAGTAACTACCCCAGGGATGGTTTTTAATTTTATAAAAGGAATTTTAGGCTTTAGAACTTGAGGGGGCTGAGTAAGTTGCCTGGCTGGGTCAGCCGGGCTTATACGATTTGGAGAGCAATTTTCCTTGTCACTAAGTGGGGTTTTTGTAAT
>CAYMNM010000042.1:0-16204 GCA_964391795.1 uncultured Anaerolineaceae bacterium
AAAACGATTTCGGGAAACGCGGTTGATGAATCGTGGGATTTCTCTTTTGTGGTGAAGCTCAGCGACACAAGCTTCAATGGCACTTACGGTGAAATGGTCTTTGAAAATGGTGTTGCCAACTTTAAGTTACGTGGTGGTGAAAGTATTACCGCTCGTGATTTGCCTGCTGGTTTGGGTTACACCGTTAATGAAATGGAAAATGAAGAATTTATTGTTACGATAAATGGCAGTCCCTCAGTGGAAAACTCAGGTTCTGTTGTCGTTGATGAAACGACTACACTTACATTCAACAATCACAAGGATATGGCTCCACTTCCAGGAGGTTCGGTTGAGCAAACGGCAACTCTAACACCTGAGCCAACAGCAACGCCAACAAGTGAACCAACTGCAACAGCAACTTTGGCTCCAACAATGGCACCAACAAACCAACCAACAAAAACTACCCAGGTGCAGGTGACAATCCCTAACACTTCAGATAGTAGTAATATTTGGTTGTATTTATTGCTCACAATTGTCTCACTGGTCGCGATGGCTGGAACAGCTATTTACGCCAGGAAGAAAAAATAGTTTTGTGTAATATTTAGGATTTCGTCATATGACAGAAAAGCCCCTAATGGGGCTTTTTCTGTGAAGCACAAGACCTATTCCACTTTTAGAATTTTAAGTTTTAGTTTAGCACCATTGGGTAATTTGACTTCCACAGTCTTGCCTTTGCGATAGCCCATCAAAGCTGAAGCAATCGGTGATTCGTAGGAGATCAGTTTTTCGCGCGGTTTGGCCTCTTTGGCACCCACAATCACGTAAGTTTCTTCCGGGTAGCCTTCTTCCTGGACGGTCACATGACTGCCAATTTGCACTTTGCCACCCGTTTCCTCATTTTCAACGACCACAGAATCAGAAAGCACGGCTTCCAGCTCCTGAATGCGGCCTTCCAAAAAGGCTTGTTCTTCTTTAGCGGTGATGTAGTCCGCGTTTTCGGACAAATCACCCTGTTCAATGGCAAATTTTAGTCTCTTGGAGAGTTCCAAGCGGCGAGTGCCTGTTAGTTCTTTTAATTCAGCTTCAAGCTTGGCTTTACCAGCCGGTGTTAGATAAATAATGTCGGGCATTAGACTCCTATGGTAATACGTCTGGGGAGAATAGACGGTTGTATTCGTCGATGGCAAATCTGTCGGTCATACCAGCTATGTAATCGCATATTGAACGCTCAAGGCCTTTTTCACGGATGCTGGGCTGGATATGAGCAGGTAAAGTGGCTGGATTTTGTTGATAGATATTGAAGAGCTCAGAGACTATTCTTTCAGCTTTGCTGGCCATGCGCACAACCCTGTAATGACGATAGAGATTGTTGAACAGAAAATCTTTCAGTTCGCGGTTACGGCGGAACATATCTTCACTGAACCCCACCACGTTGTAAGGCAGTTTCTGCAAATCCAAAGCTGATTTGACGTTGCTCTTGCGTAAATAACGGTCAATAGATTGGATCAAGTCGGTGGTTTCAAATCCGATCAGGCGGCGGATGATTTGATGCCGAGTAAGCTCATCCAGAGTTTCAGATTTACGGCGTCCGAGGCTTTCATTAATGATTTCCCAAATGGCAATACCATCCAATTGGGAAGGCGTGATCATACCAGAGCGTAAACCGTCATCCAGGTCGTGGGAGGTGTAAGCCAGTTCATCAGCCACATTGGCAATCTGGGCTTCCAGAGAACCTCTCAGGTCGGGGTCGTAGTCTTTGGCATCAGAAATATCGTAATCTGTTTCATGCTTGACCATGCCCTCAAGGACTTCATAACTCAAATTCAGACCGGGAAAATCCGGGTAGCGGCGCTCAAGATCAGTCACAATGCGCAGAGAATGTGCGTTGTGGTTGAAACCGCCATGGTCGAGCATCAGTTTTGCCAGCGCAGTTTCACCAGAATGCCCGAAGGGTGGGTGGCCAAGGTCATGCGCCAGGCAAATGGTTTCCACAAGATCCTCGTTGGCTCCCAGGCTACGAGCGACAGAGCGCCCAAGTTGGGCAACTTCAAGGGAATGGGTTAACCGCGTTCTATAATAATCGCCTTCGTTGTTGATAAACACCTGAGTTTTATATTCCAAGCGTCGAAAAGCGGTCGTGTGCAGTACACGTTCCCTGTCCCTTTGGAAGCGGGTGCGAAAGTCTGCCTCTTCCTCAGGGAAATTGCGTCCCTTGGAATCTTTGCTTTTGATGGCATAAGGGGCAAGCTGTTGGGCTTCAAACTCTTCTAACTGCTGACGTGTGTAAATCATAGTCTCAGATTATAAGGCATTCTGGAACGGCTGAATCAAAAAATACAGGTACCCAAAGGGGCACCGTTGAGAGCTTTGTAGATTGAATCCGGTTCGAGACCAGAAAAAATTCTGAGTCCAAGCCCTGGATTCATTTGTACAATGGCTTGGGAAATGGCTACTTTGGAGGCCATACCACCGGTAACGTCCTGGGCTTTGGAACCTTGTAAATGGTCTACCGGTTTTACATCTGCTGGCATTTTTGGGATAAGATGTCTGTTTTCAGGATAATCCTTGAATACGCCAGCTTCAACGCCAGCCAGTAGCACTCGGGTGGGTTTAAGTTTGGACGCAAGATGATAAAAAATCTCTTCCGTTGAGAGGATAGTTCCACCCAGGCTACGGTCAATACAAACATCGCCATGAACCACGGGCACAACACCTTGCGTGAGGGTCTTGAAAAGTGCCTCCAGATTCCAGGATTCTACCGATCGGTTATTGGTAATGACTACCGCCGAAATGGGAAAATCCACCACCGGTATGCTCGCTTGTGCACAGGCATTAATAAAAAAGTTGTTCAAGCTCCTAGCGGATTGCCACACTTCCGTGTAACCAAACCAATCCTGCGCGCTAAAAACGCCTTCACGCGTACGGTAGGTTTGGCCAGCATTGTGGCCAAAAGAACCTGACCCATGGCCAAGTACCAGCCTGGCGTTTGGATTTTCCTGCAGCCAGCGTTTGACCTGCGCCAGGCAAGCAAAAAGCAGCTCTTCACGCACAGTTTCAACCTGGTTTTTGTCGGTGATTAACGATCCACCCAGTTTGAGAAAAATCAGGGGATTATCAGGCACAATCAGGTCCGATCTCAAAGTAAAAAATTTGCCTTGCTCCAGCATCTGTCAGAGCACCTTCAACAGTTACTTGCTGGCCTGCTTCAATTAGGGCGAGGATACAGCCGCCTCGACCTCCGCCAGTGAGCTTTGCCCCCAAGGCGCCGGCAGAGCGGGCAGCCTCAGAGAGCTTGTTCAGTTGCGGCAATGAGACCTCCAGTTTTTCCAGCAGGATTTGGTTTTCATTCATTAACGAGCCAAGTTTTGAGGTGTTTGCTTTTGTGAAAGCTATGCGGCCTTCTTTGCTAATTGCTCCAATTGTCTGCATTAGTTCCCGAATTTCATCATCCTCAGCACGTTTCAGGGCGATATCGCCAACAACATCCTGGGTATGTTTGGATATTCCTGTATCCGCAATCAAGAAAGAAAACAGGCCTCCAGGTTTGAGAGGCTCTGGGGTATCTCCTCTGCGGAAGTAAATCGGCTTCTCCAACGAGATGACTGCGTTATCAATCCCGGAAGGTTTTCCATGCGCTGAACGTTCACTGGCAAACGCCACCTCGTTGACTTCAGGTTGCGTTAGCGGATGGCCAAGAAAAGACGAAAGACTGCGGGCAATGGCAACCGCGATGGCAGCACTACCGCCCAAGCCAGCCCCAAATGGAAAATTATTCGTCAATCGCAAACGAAAACTTGGTTGTTCATGAATACCAAGGCAATTGAGAGTGGCCTGAATGGAAATGGCAACAGGATGCTCACTCGAAAGTGATTGTAAGTCAGCATCTAAACCCAGTCCGGGGATTTTGATTTGTACGGTTCCGGGTTCAAGTCCAATACCTGGTTCAATGGTGGCTTTCACCCGCAAGTTGGAAACTGGCAAGGCGATGGCTGGCTCGTCGTAGACCACGGCGTGCTCACCGAAAAGAATTGCTTTTGCGCAAGCGCTGGCTGGAATTATGGGCATTTTTACCTTAAGAAGTAAATCAAAGCAACCACCACAAGCCCCCAAAGCAGTATGGTCACTTGCAAGGGTCGGTCCCCAAGTAGTACATCCTCCGGGGCAGCTGCCTTGGTGCTGGATTGAATCAGATGCATGTACCTGAAGACCCCATAAAGCACCAAAGGAATAGTCAACATCATCCAATGGTTGCTCAGATCGGGATGGGCATTGAAGGTGTACATGCTGTAGGTGATCAGAATACCGCTAAGGGTCACGACCAGATACTGGTTTAGCAGGCTGGAACTGTAGCCATTGAGTACCTGGCGATGGGCCCCTGCGTTGTTTTCAAGCAGGTTCAACTCTGACAGGCGCTTACCAAAACCAAGGTACAAAGCCAATAAGGTGGTGAGGACAAGCAGCCAGGGTGAGAAGTAACGCACCTGGATTACCAGCAGGCCGGCAATCACACGCAGCACAAAGCCGATGGCGATAACCATGACATCAATGATGATTACTTTTTTCAACCACTTGGAATAGGCCAGCATTAGCAGAGTGTAACCAACGCAAAGCAGTGCAAAGTAAGGTGAAAGGAGGAAAGCTCCAATTAATGCAAGCAAACCAAGTATGATGATGAGGAGGATGGCAGTCTGTTTTTTTAAACGTCCAGATGCAATGGGGCGGTTCTTCTTTGTGGGGTGTTGTTGATCAGATTTTATGTCAAGCAGATCGTTGATAGTGTAGGTGACCCCGGAAACAAGGCAAAACAGGATGGTGCCCGCCAGCACTCTGAGGAATGGCTCAGGTTGGTTAAGTTGGCCATCAAAAATCAGACCCGCAAATATGAAGATATTTTTGATCCACTGACGAGGGCGTAAACTTTCAATAATCGCTTTCATCAATTATCAATTTTATCATTTAAAGATTGAAAATTTCACGGCATTGAGAGTGGCAGAGTAGCTCTGTCTTGGGGGTAAAAACTAAAATCGTTTATACTAAAAAGGTTATGGACAGGATACGAAATTTTTGTATTATCGCGCATGTTGATCATGGTAAATCCACCCTCGCTGATCGCATGCTGCACTTAACAAACACGATCTCAGATCGGGATACAACCGAACAAGTTTTGGATTCCATGGATCTTGAACGCGAGCGTGGCGTTACCATTAAAGCTTCGGCTGTACGGATGGTTTATCAGGCAAAAGACGGACAAAGTTATGAGTTCAATCTGATCGATACGCCTGGGCACGTAGACTTCAGTTACGAAGTAAGCCGGGCGCTTTATGCCTGTGAAGGCGCCATACTGGTAGTGGATGCAACGCAGGGCATTGAAGCCCAAACCCTTGCTAACCTCTACCTTGCCCTGGATGCTAACCTGGTTGTGATCCCTGTGATTAACAAGATAGACTTGCAGTCTGCCCTGGTAGAGGAGGTAACAAGAGACCTCGTAAACTTGCTGGGTGTGTGTGAAGACGAGATCATACCAATCAGCGCAAAATCCGGATTGAACGTTGAAACTGTGCTTGAGGCCATTGCACAGCGCGTGCCATCACCCAAACGTGATATGGACGCGCCCCTAAGGGCTCTCATTTTTGACTCTCATTATGACTCTTATAAAGGGGTAATTTCGTATGTGCGCATTTTTGACGGCGCATTAAGAGCTGGTGACAAGATCATGATGATGGCCAACGGGGTTAAAGTTGTTCCCGTTGAGGTTGGTATTTTTGCCCCGAACATGTTACCAGTTGATGGTTTGGAAGCAGGCGACGTTGGTTATATTGCTACTGGACTAAAAACCGTTTCAGAGTCGCGAGTGGGTGATACAGTAACCAATGCTGCCAAACCTGCCCAGGAAGCTCTGCCTGGTTACATAAAAGTGAAACCGATGGTCTTCGCGGGGGTCTTTCCAACGGAAGGCGAAGATTACCCCGATCTAAAAGACGCCTTGGAGAAGCTGCAGCTCAATGATGCCTCATTGGTCTTTGAACCTGAATCTTCTGAAGCCCTAAATTTCGGTTTTCGTTGTGGTTTCCTGGGGCTTTTCCACATGGACATTATCCAGGAAAGATTAGAACGGGAATATAACCTTGACGTCTTATTCACCGCACCATCTGTAGCATACCAAGTGAAAAAGCAAGACGGTTCCGTAGTTATTGTTGCCTCTCCGGCCGATTTGCCAGATGAGAGTGTCATTACTGAAATTGAGGAACCCTGGATGGCGTTGGAGATCTTCGCTCCTACGGATTATTACGGTGTGATCATGGAGTTGGTGAAGAAACGACGCGGAATTTTTGTCAGCCAGGAATACCCGGCTGCCAACCGGGTTCAGCTAAATTATGAAATTCCTTTATCTGAGATCATCATTGATTTCTTTGACGACTTAAAGTCGGGCAGCCGTGGGTACGCCTCCATGGATTATCAATTCCTCGAGTACCGCCCGGGGAATTTAGTGAAGCTTGAAATCCTGGTAAATGAAGAACCAGTGGATGCTCTGACTGCTATTGTGCATAAAGACGATGCTTATCATAAAGGTCAGGCATTAGTTTCAAAGCTCAAAGAAATTATCCCTTCACAACTATTTGTAATCCCAGTTCAAGCAGCCTCACAAGGACGCATTATCTCGCGCGCTAACGTAAAAGCAATGCGTAAGGATGTATTGGCTAAGTGTTATGGCGGGGATATTACTCGTAAAAAGAAATTATTGGAAAAGCAGAAAAAGGGTAAAAAACGCATGAAGATGGTGGGCAGCGTTGAGCTGCCGCAAGAAGCTTTTATGGCCATCCTACGTTTGGACAAATAAATGCAATCTTCCAACAGATCCTTTTCAGTAGGCTTGATTTTAAAGTGGCTGGTCCCAATTGGTATCAGTGCTTTAGCCATATACTTGATTGCACGGCAAATTGACCCGCAGCAGTTGATTCAAGCCCTTCAGTCAATTCCAATCTTGCCGCTAATGGTTTCGATACTATTTAATATTGTTGGCATGGTGCTGAGGGCGTTAGCCTGGAACCGCATTCTTGGAAAAAATTTTGATTTTAAGACCACATTTTTTGCCATGAATGCTGGTTACTTGTTGAACAATATATTGCCTTTTCGTTTGGGGGAGTTTGGCCGGGCAGCGTTGCTTGCGGGTAGCGGCAGGAACAAAGCCGGTTTTCTGCAGATATTTGCCTCAATTATTACCGAGCGTACGTTAGACATTTTTATAGCTTCGCTATTGTTCCTCATCACCTTGCCACTCGTTGTCTCACAAAATTCTCTAAAAATTTTGGCTTACGTGATGCTTGTTTTTACTACACTAATTCTTATTATCGGCGCGATTGGGGCTCAAAACCAAAAAAAGGTAAAAACCTGGATAATCAACCGTCGTTTTTTGGACAACGTAAAGCGTGAGAAATTGGCTGATCGTTTGGTTGGATTTTTAGAAGGTTTTAAAATATTCCTTAAGCCCAGGCAAGCCATCATGGCTTTTGGATTGCTCTTTTCAAGCTGGATGATGGCCATGGTGCAACTCTGGCTAATTCAAGAACCGTTGATACCGCATGGTAAATTTTGGTGGACCTTATTTGTTACCAGCGCTGGAGCATTCGTGAATGCTTTACCATCCGCGCCTGCAGGTTTGGGGGTTTTTGAAGCCGGCGTGGTGTCAGCATACCGGCTAATCGGTGAACCACAATCCATGGCGCTGGCCCTGGCACTTACACTACATGCCACAACTTTTGTCCTCACCAGCCTTGGTGGACTGGTAGGCATGTCAATTCTTGGAGAAAATCTGGGTTCCCTTTTTAAAAAGGCCAACCGTGGGAAAAACCTGGAGGTAGAAACAGAATGAAAGTTCTGATTTCTTTGACTTACTTCGAGCCTTATAACTCTGGGCTTTCTCAATACGCCTTGCGTTTGGGGCGCGGATTGGTAGGCTTGGGGCACCAGGTAACCATACTGACTTCACAATTTCAGAAACAGTTGCCGCTTGAACAAGAAATCTTTGGCATGCATGTGGTGAGGGTGCCCGTAGATTTTCACCTTTCCAAGGGCGTATTAATGTTGGGTCTTGGTAAAGCCGCCAAGCCCTGGATCAAATGGGCTGACGTGGTGAACCTGCATCTGCCCCAATTTGATTCAGCCTTGCTAGCGGGAATGACCAAAGCACAGGGGAAGAGACTGGTGGTGACCTATCAGTGTGATCTCGAAAAGGAAGGACACTTTTTTTCACAACTTCCATACCTCGGCACGCGTTGGTTACACCAAGTTGCTCTCAAAAAAGCGGACGCAATTGCTACACTCGCTCAGGATTATGCCAATAGCTCACCAGCTCTCGAAGGGCTTTTAGAGAAAGTGCAGGTTGTCTGGCCGCCGGTGAACCCTGCATTAATCGATTTTGAAACGATTACTCAACTGCGCCAGAAATTCGATTTGGACTTAGACCATCGTTACATTGGCCTCTCGGGGCGGGTAGCCTCAGAAAAAGGTTATGAGACCTTAGTTGAAGCATTACCAGAAATTCTCAAAAGGTTTCCGGATGTCAGGGTTATACACGCTGGTTCGTGGAAAGGTGTCGTGGGCGAGGAAGCTTATCAAACCCACATCGATAATTTGATAAAACCGCAAGCTGCTTATTGGAAAAAATTAGGCTTTCTTACTGAAGAAGAACTACAAGCTTTTTTTGCGATTTGTGACGTTTTGGTAGTTTCCAGTACTAACCGGACAGAAGCGTTCGGAATGGTGCAAATAGAAGCTTTTGGGCAAGGAACCCCGGTTGTTGCGTCTGATTCTCCGGGTATTAGGGTACCAGTTACTCAGACTGGTGCTGGAGCTTTGTTCAAAGCCGCTAATGCTCGTTCACTGGCTGAAAAAATTATTCAGGTTTTGGAAAAAGGAAAAAGTGCCTATCAAGTGAAACCTGAGTATCTCAACGAATTCAGTGAAGAAGTGGTAGCAAAAAAATATCTGGATTTATTTACAAAATAGGCCATATGACAAGCTTGAACTCAAAGCAACTGGACCAAATCTGTAAACAACAACTTTTCAGTATGCCTTACTTCCGAGGGATGCTGAGGGCCTGTGAACAACGATTCTACGAAGAGCAAGCTTTAACGGAGCCCATTTTGGATATTGGTGCTGGTGATGGCCATTTTGCACAGGCCATGCTCAACAAAAAAACCATGTTTGGTATTGATCCCTGGTGGGAACCGCTACAAGAAGCAAAAAAGCGTCAGGTTTACGGCTTATTGGTTCAGGGTGTGGGCGATCAGATTCCTGCAAGTGAGGCTGTTTTCCCAACCGCAATTTCAAATTCCGTCCTTGAACACATTCCTGATGTTCAAACTGTGTTAAATGACGTTTACCGTTGCCTGATTCCAGGCGGTAAGTTTTTATTTGCCGTTCCAAATGCACGTTTTAAGACAGATCTTTGGGGGATGAAAATCTTAAATAAACTGGGCATGCAAAGACTGGCAGGTTCATATTCCAGGTTTTTTAATAAAATATCCCGGCATGTCAATTTGGATACACCGGAAACATGGCAGGAGAGGCTGGAACAAGCTGGTTTTTCCAAGGTGGAGTATTTTAATTACTTTCCAGCCTGGGCGCTTCATATGTTGGAACGAGGCCATCTGTTTGGCATACTTACTTTGTTTTATAAGAAAATATTTGGAAAATGGATCTTATTTCCATCAAAAAACAATCCGTTTATTCCGTTTAAAAAAGTTTGTCACCTGTTGGAGAATCCGTATTGCGAAGACGGAACAGAAACTTTCTTTATCGCTACAAAATAGAGTTTTAATTCATGATGGATAGTTATAGGCTTCCAAACCCAATTCCCGCGCGTTCCGCGCTGAAACAGGCTCTAAAGATAGTCTGCTTTATCCTAATTGTTGTCTTTGGATTCTTATTACGAAGTTACAACCTTGAATGGGATATGGGAACACATCTGCACCCAGATGAGCGATTTCTTTCCATGGTCGAAAGTAGTATCCAGCCAGTAAATTCTCTGAGCGAATATTTCAATACTGAGATCTCAACCCTGAACCCCCACAATCAAGGTTACGGATTCTTTGTTTATGGAACACTGCCCGTTTTCATCATCCGTTATATCGGCGAATTTACGCAGCAGACCGGTTACGACCCAATTACACTTCTCGGCCGGCAGCTCTCAGTTCTGACTGAGCTTGCCACCATTGTGCTGCTATTTTTCATTGGTCGCAAGTTGTGGAACGATTGGCTTGGGCTTGGAGCAGCTGCCTTTTACGCGTTCAGTGTGGTGCCAATTCAGCAAGCCCACTTCATGACCGTGGACACATTCACAAACACATTTGGGTTGCTAACCGTCTATGCTGGCGTTTTGATACAAATGCTTCCCCCAATTTCGTCATCCCGAAAATTGAGAGGGCGTGAGTTGTGGTTGTTCGTCCTTTTTGGCATCGCACTCGGGATGGCTACTGCTTCGAAGGCCAACGCCGTTACGCTGGCCCTGCTATTGCCAATGGTTTTATATCTGCGTTATCGTAAAGCACAATTACAAGGTTCGGAAATGGATGGATACTGGCGGAGTCTTGGTTTGATGGCTTTAGCCGGCGTTGTTAGTTTCCTGACTTTCCGGGTATTTCAACCCTATGCTTTCGCAGGACCGAGTTTCTTAAATTTCAGTCTTAATCCAAAATGGCTTACCAACATGCAGGAACTTTCCGCAGCTTCCAGTGGGTTATCGGATTCTCCTCCTGCTTTGCAATGGGCACGCCGATCTTTCTTTTTCGGTCCTTATAACCTTGCGGTATGGGGTATGGGATTGCCTTTTGCGGTTCTGGCGTTTGCGGGCTTGATCAGTCAGATTTACACTGGTATCAAGCAGAAAACCTATCAATATTACCCGATTATCTTATGGACAATTTTCTACTTTGTATGGCAGTCGGCTTCATGGACCTCTGCCATGCGCTATTACTTGCTGATCTACCCACTTCTGGCGATTTCCGCAGCCTGGTTGGGCATTAAACTTTTTGCACTTAAGATAGACCTTACTTTTTGGAAAATTAGGTTTTGGATCTGGACAGCCAGAATCTTCGTTATATTGGCTTTGTTGGCAACAGCTACCTGGGCGTTTGCTTTTACACGAATTTACAGCCGAGAATTTACGCGGGTGAGTAGCAGTGAATGGATTTACCAAAACCTCCCAGGTGCAATCACGATTACCAACGAAACCACTACCGCAATTGAAAAGATGCCTATTTCATTTCCGGCAGAAGCTACTGTGCAGGGAAATGAGCCATTCTATCTTGTATATCGTTCCACAAAAAATGAAAATCTGGATTCAATTTCGCTCCCGAATGTTTCTGATGAAACCAATCAAAAAGAAAACTCGCTCTACACGCTGGAAGTTTTCCTCATTAAAGATGGAAAGAAAACTTTAGGTTCGCCTGTAAAAGCCCAATTGTTTTCGGAGGATGAAAACTCGCCCAGTAAGTTGATCTTTAAACTGCCACTTTACCTTCTGTTGGAGTATGAAACGTATCTATTCGAAATTCGGGCAGTCTCCCCACAATCGATTACGCATTACCAGGGTGAACCCCAATTATCTTTTCCCAGGAGCGACGGCAGTTTTCACAACTTAACACTACCTCGGATTCCCGGCAAGATCAGTGTTGGTGTAACGAAACAAGTCAGATTTTCAGTTGCTGAAGCAGGCAATATCACAAAACTTGAAATCCCGCATCTTTTGGACTACTCTCAGAACCCAGCCCTCAAAAAGGTCGATTTTAGGCTTTCTGTTTTCAATCATCCAGAGTTGGCAAGTTTTGGAACTTTAGAAGGTGATTTTCTCAATCCCGCCAACGGCATAGGTGACAGTTATTTTGTTAGCTTTTCAGAACCTTTGAAGGTTAATGGACAAGAGGAGCTTTTACTCGAGATTGCGCTGACTGAAGGTGAAGGTTACCTCGGTATCAATGCCCCAGTTAATCTGCTTGAGACGAGTTGGGATGATGCCTTACCAGTTTCCCGGGTAGGTTACATACCTTACGGCGACACTTATGGTGTTTACCAGGGCAAAAACCTTGAATTGTACTGGGCTGAAGACCAGAACAAACTTGACCGCATGCTTGACTATCTTAACTTCAGTGATTACATTCTGATGAGTTCAAACCGGGTTTGGGGAACTACAGTGCGAGTGCCGGAGCGTTACCCATTGGCCACTTTGTTCTATCAAGAACTTATGGGTTGCCCTGAGGGGTCAAACATCGTATTTTGCTACAATGATGCCGAGTTGGGCTCCAATTTGGGACGATTAGGATTTGATCTCGTTCACGTAGGCACTTCTTATCCCAACTTGGGCAATTTGCGTTTCAATGATCAGTATGCAGAAGAAGCATTTTCGGTATATGACCACCCGAAAACGCTGGTGTTCCGAAAAAATGCAAGTTTTGATCTCGAAAAGGTTAGAACGCTTTTTGCACAGGTGGATCTCGACAAAGTAGTTAATATCACTGCCAAGCAAGCTGATGCTTATAAAACAGCCAATACCCCAAAGAGCCAACTACAATTAACGCCAGCAGAAATGCTTACCCAAACCCAGGGAGGTACCTGGAGCGAGCTCTTTAATCGCGAAAGCGCTTTAAACAGATATCCTTTCTTTGGCGCGGCTATCCTGTATCTTTTTATTTCCCTGTTTGGATGGTTGAGTTTTCCGATGATCAGGCTGGCATTGGGCGGTCTGCAGGATAAGGGTTTTGCTTTCGCGAAAATTTCTGCCCTGTTGGGGCTAGCTTATCTTGTTTTTATTGCTGGAAATTTTGATATTCCTGCTACTAAAACCACGATAATGCTATTTTTTATGCTCATTATTGCTGTCAATCTGATCATCGCATTTTTTACCAGAAAATCACTCTTAATTGACCTGAAACGCTTATGGAAGCAATATCTCCTGGTAGAAGTCCTATCCCTTTTGGCATTTGCCTTTTTCCTCTATGTACGTTACCAGAACCCGGATCTGTGGCATCCCTGGAAGGGTGGCGAGAAGCCAATGGACTTCTCATTCTTTAATGCAGTTCTAAAGAGCACGATCTTTCCTGCTTATAACCCATGGTTTGCAGGCGACTTTATCAACTACTATTATTATGGCTTCGTAATTTTGGCTATGCCAGTCAAACTACTGGGAATTGTGCCGTCAATCGCCTACAACATCATCCTGCCAATTTGGTATGCTCTTGTATTCATTGGAGCCTATAGCGTTGGCTGGAATTTGATGAAGAGTTTTCTCAAGCAAGCACCTCAGTTCAGGTTGTTTGGCCAACCATTCTGGGCAGGTATTTGGTCTGCATTGTTATTGGTGTTCCTTGGGAATCTGGGAGCTGTCAGGCTATTCAAGGAAACACTTGAGAAACTGGGGGCAGAGGGAACTGACTTAGCTTTGGTCACAGCATTTCAGAAGCTTGGATTTTTCTTCTCTGGCCTGGCAAAATACCTGCAAAAAACACCATTGCCGCTTTACCCAGGAGATTGGTATTGGGTTCCCAGCCGCATGATCCCCGGAGAACCCATTACTGAATTCCCCATGTTCACATTTTTGTACGCTGATTTGCATGCCCACTTGATGGTTATGCCTGTGGCCATCCTGGCGGTCGCCTGGGCACTCTCTTTCCTGCAAACACGCATGAATTTTGGGGATAACCTCAAACATCGCATGATTAAGTTGATCACTGTCTTTGGTCTGGGTGCTCTGGTTTTGGGCGCGTTGAAGCCCATCAATACCTGGGATTTCTATACCTATCCTTTACTTGCCATCGCGGTGGTTTTGTACACTGGTTTTCGTTACCCAAGGCCGGCAATGCACAAATGGGCAAATATTTACAACCACTTAAGCCCAATACTTTTAGCGATTGCTCTGTTTGGATTTAGTGTTTTGATGTATAAGCCGTTTAATGAACTCTTCAGGCCGGGTTACAACAAAGTGGCTCTGTGGGAAGGGGCACGAACTCCGCTGAAATCTTATTCGGGGCATTGGGGAGTGTTTATCTTTATTGTTGTCATCTTTTTACTTTGGCAGTTATTTACATGGCTGAAAACAACAAGGTTATCCACATTTAAAAAGTACGTTTCCCATAGAGGGAAAATCATTCTTGCATTCGGTTTACTTGCTTTTGCTTTCATTGGTTTACTCGTAATGAAAGTTGTTGTGGTCGTTTACGCGCTACCAATTTGTGTGCTGGCGCTATTCCTTTTGTTAACAGAAGAAAAGTCGGACGCAAAACGACTAACTTACTTCATAATTGGTACAGCATTTTTGCTAACCATATTAGTTGAACTTATCTGGCCTGAAGGCGATAATGGTCGTCAGAATTCAGTCTTTAAACTCTATTTGCAAGCTTGGATTTTGCTGTCGTTAGTTGCAGGGCCCGCCATGATGGTAATCTGGAATGCTCATAAAAAATGGAAATCGCCTTTTCAGCAATTATTCGAAATCATTCTGATTTGTTTTTTGGCTGGGGCGGCATTCTTCCCTGTCATGGCAGGTATTGATAAGATGACAGATCGAATGGACAAAGATGCACCACACACGTTGGACGGTATGACCTTTATGAAGACTTCAAGTTACATAGAGCCAGGTGTGTTGGACCCGCAACGTCCGCATCAAGTGCAGGCCATGAGCCTGGCTGAAGATTATGAGGCTATCCTTTGGATGCAGGAGAATGTGAAAGGTTCACCTGTCATACTTGAAGGCCAGGCCTATGAATACCGATGGGGCAATCGGTTTACCATCTACACCGGTCTGCCCGGCGTGGTGGGCTGGAATTATCACCAACGTCAACAGCATGCGGTCTTGGCTGATAATCGGGTTCAGGATCGCGTGGATTCTGTTAATGAGTTTTACAATACAAACAACCTTGAATACGTAAAGCAATTTTTGAGGGAATACCAAGTAGGTTACATTGTGGTTGGTCAGCTGGAAGCGCGCTTTTACCCGGGCGGCGGATTGGAAAAATTCTCGCAGAATGAAGGCATTCTTTGGGATAATGTTTACAATTCCGGACAAACCAGGATCTATCAGGTGAAACCATGATCCAGGCAGTATTTTGGTGGATTTTCTCCATCTTTATTGGTTTGATTAACTTACCGCTAAGCAGGCGTTTGTTTAGCCGCCTGGCAGGTAAAGGGTATTTTTTTATCAAACCTCTCGGTCTATTGCTGTGGGGATTCATTTTCTGGTGGCTGGTGACACTGGGTTTGCTGCAGAATGATCTTTCAGGTCAGTTGGTGGCTTTGTTCGTAGTGATTGGAATAAACCTACTGCTTGCGCGGAAAGACGGTTTTCAGCAAATCTGGAATGAAATCAAAACCAACAGAAGGCTGATTTTATGGGCAGAAGGCGTTTTTGCCACGGCCTTTGTGTTGATGGCACTATTACGGGCGTTTAATCCTGAAATTATTAATACTGAAAAGTTTATGGAGATGGCCTTCCTCAACGCGATTGAGCGTTCTCCATCATTCCCACCTTTGGATCCCTGGTTGAGCGGTTTTAGCATTTCTTACTACTACTTCGGATACTTGCTGGGAGTTATGTTTACTCGCGTAACGGTGACGGCGACTGAAATTGGCTACAACTTAATCGCAGCTTATTGGTATGCCATGACTGCTCTTGGAGCCTATGGTGTGGTATTCAGTTTACTGGTTTGCTCCAGGCGGGATTCTGCCAAACAAGAGATACCGGGTTGGATTTACCAGACATCCTTACTGGCACCTGTCATGCTTCTGGTCATCTCAAATTGGCATGGTTTCTTCGATGTTTTGCACAGCCGGGGCCTTTTCTATTCAAGGGATGATTTGGGTAATTTAGTATCGGATTTTTGGTCCAAACTCAATTTGAGAGAGCTAACTGAAGCTCCAAAGAATTTATCCTGGTATCCATTGCGTGGGGGTGGGTGGACCTGGTGGGCTGCATCCAGGACGGTGATTGACCAAAATTTAAATGGTTCACCAATTGAGATTATTGATGAATTCCCGGCATTCAGCTTCCTGCTGGCAGATATTCATCCGCATATCCTGAACATGCCATTCATCTTGCTTTCAATAGCCATGGCTTTTGAAGCGTTATTGGGGGGTTGGTACTTAAAAGCAAAAGGCTGGTTCACTGCGTTCGAGCTTGAACCTTTGCACCTGGCTATTGGACTGATAACGCTTGGTGGATTGGCGTTTGTGAATA
>CAYMNM010000043.1:0-15991 GCA_964391795.1 uncultured Anaerolineaceae bacterium
CTTCGGAGGTTCGAATCCTTCACCGTCCACAACAGATCGCGCGTGCGGCCTGTGTACGGCTGCCCGCATAGCTCAGATGGTAGAGCGCGTTCTTGGTAAGAACGAGGTCATGGGTTCGAATCCCATTGCGGGCTCTTGCCGAATTATGAAAAAAGAAGCGTAGATATTAAGGAGATATAGAATATGGCGAAAGCTAAATACGAACGGACTAAGCCCCATATGAATGTGGGCACCATGGGCCACATTGACCATGGTAAGACAACCCTGACTGCGGCCATTACCAAAGTGCAGGCTCTGCGCGGTTTTGGTGAATTCAAAGCCTACGATCAAATCGACAATGCTCCCGAAGAGAAAGCTCGCGGTATCACAATCAACATTTCCCACATCGAGTATCAGACGTCCAAGCGCCACTATGCTCATGTCGACATGCCTGGTCACCGTGACTATATCAAGAACATGATCACTGGTGCAGCCCAGGTTGATGGCGCCATCCTCGTGGTTTCTGCTCCTGACGGTGCGATGCCCCAGACCCATGAACACGTTCTGTTGGCCCACCAGGTGGATGTTCCTGCTATTGTCGTCTTCCTTAATAAAACCGACCAGATGGATGACCCCGAATTGCTTGAATTGGTCGAAATGGAAATCCGCGAACTATTGGTCAAGAATAAATTCCCCGGAGACGACGTTCCGATCGTCCGCGGTTCAGCCAAGCAGGCCCTGGACAGCACCTCCACCGATCCCAACGATCCGGTATACAAGCCGATCATTGACCTAATGGACGCTGTGGATGATTACATCCCCGAGCCCAAGCGCGAACTTGACAAGCCCTTTATGATGTCGATTGAAGACGTCTTCTCCATCAAAGGCCGCGGTACTGTGGTCACCGGCCGTGTTGACCGTGGTGTCATCAAAGTCAACGATCCTGTTGAAATTGTTGGTCTGCGCGACAAGCCCATGAACTCAGTCTGCACCGGTGTGGAAATGTTCCACAAGATGCTCGATCAGGGCCAGGCTGGCGATAATGTTGGTTTGCTGCTGCGCGGCATTGAACGTGACATGGTTGAGCGCGGTATGGTTATTGCCAAACCCGGTTCGCTGACCCCACACGATGAATTTGAATGCTCTGCCTACATCCTGAAGAAGGAAGAAGGCGGCCGCCACAGCGCATTCCTGACCGGCTACCGCCCGCAGTTCTACATCCACACAACTGATGTTACTGGTGATGTAACTCTGCCCGAAGACGTTCAGATGGTTCTGCCCGGCGACAATGTCAATGGCATGAAAGTTAAATTGATCTCCAAGGTTGCTGTCGAAGAAGGTTCACAATTCGCTATCCGCGAAGGTGGCCTGACCGTTGGCGCCGGTGTTATCACCAAGATCATTCACTAATTTAGGTTTTAGGATGGAGGAAACGTGGCTGCCTCCAAAGGGCAGCCATGTTAAATAAAAATGGCTTCAAAGAAAAAAGATATCCGCCCGGTAATTTACCTCGCTTGCACAGAGTGCAAGGAGCGGAATTACACCACGGTCAAGAATCGACGCAACGATCCTAACCGGTTGGAGATGAACAAATACTGTCCTCGCTGCCGCAAGCATCAATTGCATCGTGAGGTCAAGTAGTCTGCTCCAACAGGAGCAGACCTGTTTTAGGTCAGTAGCTCAACTAGGCAGAGCACCGCTCTCCAAAAGCGGGGGTTGTGGGTTCGATTCCTACCTGACCTGTTGATTTAAAGGTGTGTTTGTTGAGAAAAGCCAAACGGAGTATATAGATGGCGCAAAACGAAAAGAAAAACAATATCTTTCAAGGAATTAGCCACTGGTGGCGAGAGACTGTAGGTGAACTCCGCAAGGTGACATGGCCTACGTTTTCAGATGCCCTGGCGCTGACCCGGGTTGTGCTGGTGATTACAGTTATCATGGCTATCATCCTTGGTCTGATGGATTTTGTCTTTTCCAAACTGATCAACCTGTTGGTCAGTCTATAATCATTAAAGAGAGTGGCTTGTGGCCAAGAAGAAAGTAACTCAAGAAGAAGAAATTAAGGCTTCCCCAGGGGAGCTCGATAGCGCTGAGCAAAACGCTTCTTCAGACATGCCTCGGGTTGCAAGCCCTAAAGCTGAAACCCCTGCTGAGAGTGCTGCAAGCAATTCGCGGAATGCTGGCATCGGTGATGAGTCGCGTCAATGGTACGTGATCCACTGCTATTCGGGTTATGAGAACAAAGTTCGCAAGAACCTTGAACAGCGCATTGAGACCATGAACATGAAAGACCAGATCTTTGATGTTGTCATCCCAACCCAGGAAGAGATTGAAGTTCGGGATGGCAAGCGGCGGACAGTTGAACGCCACGTCTTCCCTGGTTATGTTTTGGTAAATCTGATTCTGAGCGAAGAATCCTGGTTTGTTGTGCGCAACACTCCGGGTGTTACTGGTTTTGTAGGCATGGGCGATGAGCCAACACCTCTGCGACCAGAAGAAGTTCAATCCATCCTGAAAAGAATGGAAGACGAAGCACCGACTTACAAGGTCAGCTTTCATGCTGGCGATCGTGTGCGCATTGTGGATGGCCCGTTCAACGACTTCCGTGGTACGGTGGCTGAAATTAATATGGAACGCTCCAAGATTCGCGTCATGGTGAATTTCTTTGGGCGTGAAACCCCGGTGGAACTTGATTTCCTCCAGGTAGAAAAAGCATAAAACCGGAGCAATCCGGATATTCGTGGGAGGGTCGAAAACGATCCGCTAATACCACAAAGGAGAACTATGGCAAAGAAAGTAAAAGCAGTAATCCGTCTACAGATCACGGCCGGCAAGGCTAACCCAGCCCCGCCCATTGGTCCCGCCCTCGCACCCCATGGTGTGAACATCATGGCTTTCTGCAAGGAATACAACGCCCGCACCCAACAAAAGCTTGGCGAAATTATTCCTGCTGAAATCACCGTCTTTATGGATGGTTCTTTCAAATTTGAGTTGAAATCCTCTCCTGCTGGTGTCATGCTGAAAAAGGCAGCCGGCGTAGAAAAAGGATCCGCTACTCCTCATTCTGCCAAAGTAGGCAGTGTTACCCGCGCCCAGGTGCGAGAGATTGCTGAAGCCAAAATGAAAGACATGAATGCCCTGGATATTGAAGGGGCCATGCGGCAAATTGAAGGCACCGCCCGTAATATGGGCATCACCGTCGTCGATAAATAATCAGATCGTGGGAGGGTTTTTGGCCCGTTAGCACCACAAGGAGAACCTATGACCCAACACGGGAAAAATTTTGTTAATGCCGTCAAAAAAATTGACACCTTAAAACTTTATGGCCCCAGCGAAGCACTCGAACTACTAAAAGAAGTTCACTTCGCCAAATTTGATGAGACCGTTGAAGTGCACATGCGCACAGGTCTTGACCCGCGCCAAGCTGACCAGCAGCTGAGAGATGTGGTTGTGTTGCCCAATGGTTTGGGTAAGACTGTCCGCGTTTTGGTTTTTGCGCAAGGCGAAGCTGCCAGCGCTGCACGGGATGCTGGTGCTGACTTCGTAGCTGAGACTGATGAAGATATCAACCGCGTTGCTGGTGGGTACACTGATTTTGATGTGGCTGTTGGTACCATGGACATGATGGGCAAAGTTGGCCGTCTGGGCCGTGTTCTTGGCCCCCGCAACCTGATGCCTAACCCCAAAGCGGGCACAGTTGTGCAACCGGGTGATATTGCCGAAGCCATTAGAATCGCCAAGGCTGGTCGTGTGGAATTCCGTCTGGATAAGACCGCGAACATCCACGTGCCTATCGGTAAAATGTCCTTCTCAGTTGAAGCACTGACAGAGAACTTTGCAGCCCTTCTGGGTGCTATCCGAAAGGCGCGCCCGAGCGGTGCCAAAGGCATCTACATCAAGAAGGTGGTTGTTTCGTCCACTATGGGCCCTGGCATCAAAGTGGATGTCAATGCTGCCCTTAGCATGGAAGCTGTCGAAAAATAAAACCATTCAGGCAAGGCAAAAAAGCCAAACTTGATGAATTAGATTGGTTTTACCGCAAAGGTGTTTTGTAGTACACTTAGCGAGCAAAAATTGAATACTTAAGTCTTCACTTAAGAAAGCTGGTGCCGTTTACGGCTTAATTGCCCGCCGAGGTGGAGGTTCAGAAGCTTCAGAGCCTTATTGAAGTTAATCCGAATCTCTTTCTGTGGGAAAAACGGAAAGAGATTTTTTAATTCTACCGGAAGGAGGTAGTAGAAATTGGCTTTTACAAAGAACGAAAAAGAATTAATGCTCCAGCAATATGAAAAGTGGCTGGAAACCAGCAAAGCTGTTTTTGTGCTTTCATACAGCAAGATGCACATGCCTGCAGTGAATGCAGCCCGTGCACGCCTGCGTGAAGCAGATGGTGCTTTGCATGTTGTCAAGAACCGAATTTTCGCCAAGGCCCTGGAAAACAAAGGATATAAAACTGAACCTGGATTCTGGGAGAATAACAATGTGGTCGTCTTTGCTTTTGAAGATGCACCTTCTGTTGCAAAAGGTTTGGCGGAAATCATCAAGAGCAACCAGGCATTTGCTGTACGCGGCGGTTACCTTGATAAGAACGATTTGAGCGTTAAGCAGGTGAAAGATCTTGCCGACCTGCCCACCTTGCCCGTCATGCGCGCGACATTCCTTGGTCTGCTGCAGACACCAGCAAGCAAGCTTGTGCGCACCCTGGCAGAACCCGCCCGTGGTTTGGCCGCAGTTATCAAAGCAAATTCTGAAAAGCAGCCTGAGGCTGCATAAGAAATCGAGCGCTTTCACAAGAGTGAGGGCGGAAAATTATTGAAAGCAAAAGAAAACAATTTTAGGAGATAGAAATGGCTGATTTAGAAAAACTTGTTGAAGAACTGAGCAAACTTTCCGTTTTGGAAGCTGCTGAACTTGTCAAAGCCCTGGAAGAAAAATGGGGCGTTTCCGCTGCTGCACCCGTGGCTATGGCCGCTGGTCCCGCTGCCGCGGCAGTCGTAGAAGAAGTTGAAGAGAAAACCGAATTCACCGTTGTTCTCAAGGCCACTGGCCCCAAGAAAATCGATGTCATTAAGGTCATCCGCCAACTCACTTCCCTCGGCCTCGTTGAAGCCAAAACCATGGCCGAAACCGCTGGCGCTAAAGTCCTCGAGAATGTTTCCAAGGATGTTGCCAACGACGCCAAAGCCAAGCTTGTTGAAGCTGGCGCTGAAGTCGTCCTCGAGTAATTTCTTCAAGAAACCTCAAAAAAGCCACCCAACGGGTGGCTTTTTTGATTTAAGGACAAGAAGATTACCTGGTGAACCTGCCGATAGGATTGACCGTCTTTATAATTGAAATATAAATTATTTGAGAAGAGTGCGGTGAAGCATTGCGTGATCAAAATTTTGAAGAACTTCTGGCTGAAAACAGGACATCACTGATCCGATTTCTAAATTTCAGATTACCTAATGGTGCTGATGCTGAAGACGCGTTTAGCCAGGTTTATTTAGCAGCCTTTCAAAATTTTGACACTTTGCGCAATCAGGCAGCCTTTAAAGCATGGATCATGCGAATTGCCGCAAATGTATGCAACGATTATTACAGGCGAAAGGCGAGATCCTTAGAAATTGAATGGAATGACTTAGTGGAAAATATACCAATTCAGACCCGCGTTGGTTTGGTGGATCAACTGGTTATCAGGCAGACGATGGATGATTTGGTATTTCGTGAAAAACAGGTTCTATTTCTTTACTACTTCAAGCAAAGAACCATCCAGGAGATTGCCACCATCCTTGGGATTCCAAAAGGAACAGTTAAGAGCCGACTGTTCACTGCCAGGGAAAGTTTAAGAGAAGCTTATTTTGACGAAACAAAGGATGAAGAGATGAAAAATTACAAACTTCCCAAGACGCTTCCTACTTATCGAATTCAAAAATTAGACCAAATTCCTTTTGAGGTTAAATGGGAAGAACTGATGGGTTGGCTGATAATCCCGAGGCTGGGCGAGGAACTCAATTGGGGATTTTACGATTACCCGGATCGGAGATTGAGCACCTGGATGGAATTAAAAGTTACAGGAAAGGCACAAGTTCATGGTGTAGAGGGCGTGGAGATTGAAACCAATGAGCATCTGGTGCGTGAACAGGTGAAAGATCCTGGGGGCTATATTCCACGAACAATAGTGGCGCAATTGACAGAAAATCATTGCCGCATTCTCTCCGAGACCCACATTGAAAATGGAGTCAAAAAAATATTTACTTTTCTGGATGGGGACGCATTTTTGAATAACTGGGGTTTTGGCGAGGAAAATTGTGGCAACGAGACCAATCTAAAGCCAAAAGGACTTATTACGAGAAATGGAAATGTTTTTTCATTTGAGGGCAGGAGCCAGGTAATGGATGTTGTGGGAAGGTATTTAGTCAAGATCAACGGTAAAGATTTTGAAACAATTTGTCTAGTTGATTTTGAAACTTACAATGAGGGTGTGGCTACAGAGCAATTTATTGACAAAAAGGGACGCACTATTCTATGGCGGCGTTTTAACCAGAATACATGGAACCTAAGCCCAGACCAGCCAACTTGGAGTGAAAAATTACCTGAGAATGAAAGTTGGCTTGTCAACGGACTGACTTACGTACACTGGTATGACTGTATTTCAGATTACATCCTGAAAAGCTTAATGGAAAGTAAAAGTGAAAAGTTTATCCCCCAACATTTTTTCTGCTGATGAGGATAGTGCCTTGCATTTACAGCCTAAGACCCTATTCACATTGTGAAGCTTACTAACGCATGATCAATCAGGTTTAAAAAAAAGCCACACAAAATTTGTGGCTTTTTGAAACAAGAGAATTGAAGACGCGATCTTGCAGGTTTATTTCTGGCTGACCTGGCGGATGACCAGGACCACCTTGCCTTGGACCTCGACCGTTTTTGGGTTGTCGATGATGATAGGTTTCATGGTTGGGTTGGCGGGCTGCAGACGCACTTTGCCATGCTCTTGGTAAAAGTACTTGAGTGTGGTTTCTTCTTTATCGTTCAGCCAAATGGCCACCATTTCGCCATTGCGGGCCTGGTTGACCTTCTTCATGACCACAATATCACCATCATTGACCATGGCATCAATCATTGAATCGCCATGCACACGCAGGGCATAAAGCTGATCTTCGGAATCGAGTTTGGGCAACAAAGTGCGGGCAATTTCAATGCCGGAATCCGGGTCGTAGTACGAGAAGTCGGAGTTGGGAACAGGCATGGGCTCGCCGGCAACAATGTTACCAACCAAAGGGATGGCAATCAGATCATTCAGGCCATTTGCGGCGGTTTTGATATTCTGACTGAAGTTACCAGCAAGGGATTTAAGCAAATTGATCCCCCGAGAAACATTGGAGCCTCGCTGGATAAAACCCATCTCTTCCAATTGATTCAGGTAATAGTTCACCAAAGATGTTGAACTGATTTGTGTGTGGTCACAGATTTCTCGAATGGAAGGTGGGTAACCTTTCTCGGAGATGAATTCTTCAAGAAAACGAAGGATTTTTTGATGTCTTGGGCTTAAACCTACCCTTTTGCGTGACATAAGCGCTCCCTTTTGCCATATTTTCAGGTTATCAAGAAGATAATAACAGAACATATGTTCAGTGTCAAGAACAGATACCGGTGACAGTTGGGTATAAATATTGCATCCCTTAATTGATGATATTCTGTTCTAAGGAAATATTGAGTTTATCGATGATAAAAGCCTCTTCGGCAAGAGAATTGCGGAAAGTGATCAGATCTGTTGTGATCACTTTGTTGATTTTAAACCTGCTTTTGTCGGCTTGTGCTACAAAATTGGCTGAACCAGCCCCTATTGCAGTGAAAACGAGTTCAGTTGCAGAGCTTAAGTCGGCAGCACTCGAATTAGCAGAAACAAGCGAGAAACTTCCTGACTTGCAATATCATCTTTTTGGTCAGAACACGGGTTGGCTGGCAGTGAATACCCGCATCTTCCTGACCTCTGACAACGGAAAAACCTGGGACGAAGTTAGTGCCAGGGTTCCCGAAAATTATATGCTTGGCAAAGTGCATTATTTTGATGAGAACCAGGGCTGGGCTTTCTATTTAGGTGGCGAAGGCAGCGATTTACGATATCGATTCTATACCACTAGCGACGCTGGGAAGACCTGGAACGAATTTTCGGAAGCGATAAATACCATCTTAAATGAAAGAGAATTAATTGCCGATGGTAAGGTGTTTATACAACGCCTGAACCCTCAGGTCGGTTATCTGTTGGTAAAGAATTCTTCAGGCGCGAATTTTTCCTCTGGAGTCCTTATGAAAACCACTGATGGTGGTGGCAGTTGGGTGAAGGTCACTGCCCCAGCAGGGGAAGACTTTATCTTCGCGGATGAAACGCGCGGATTTATGCTTAAAGCTCCCCAATACGATGCACTTTTCACTACCAGTGACGCTGGTTTGACGTGGACTGAACTCAGCGACTTACCCCAAACTGATGGGGCGGAGAGCTATCGGGTGGGTTTACCTGAATTTCAGCGTGATGGCTATGGGGTGTTCCCAGTTTTTGCCTATAAGGGCGAGACTTTGCTCAAAACCAGCATCATGCAGACCAACGATTACGGTCAGAATTGGTACCTGGGAGCAGAAGACCCCACACAGGTGGAACAAACACCTGGCAGCGAACCTTTCTTCCAACTTTTACCAGATGGCAATCTTTCTCTTTGGAGCAGGATACCCTCAGGGGGTGGGGCAATGGCTGAAGGTAGTGGGCAATCTGCTCAGAAAGCTCAGATCATAAACTTATCAACATCAGGTAATAACGATGCTTGGGGAACTTTTATCAGCGGCTTCTGCAACGCTCAATTGGTGGTGGGGCAGGAGCAGTTGCATTGCAGCCAGGACCAGTTGCTGGGGGTAACCACAGATGGTGGCAAAACCTGGCAACCTTTGCCGCTGCCAATCAGTGTTGAGAAAACCAGTAAATCAGTATTTACCAGAGCGCCTGAACCCAAAGGACCTCAACCGATTGGCAACCTGGAAGGGCCTCAAATCAAAGCTGTAAACCCCACCATAAAATTGGCGGTTGGGCATGGTTTTGACCAGTGTGAAATACCGGGCAATGCCGCGCTGGATGCCTGGCGAGATTCCAGCCCATATAATGTGGTCAACCTCTACATAGGCGGAAGCGCCAGAGCTTGCAGCAATCGAGCCCTCACTTTTAGCAAGGTTTCGTACATGTATAACAATGGCTGGACCTTCATACCAACCTGGGTAGGCCCGCAAGCACCTTGCACGGATTACCGAAGCAGGATGAGCATGGATCCGACAACTGCTTACCAAGAGGGTGTGGATAATGCCAACCAGGCCATGACAAAGATGTACGAGCTTGGGCTTACTGATGCCAACGGGCATGGTGGTGTGGTTTATTACGATCTTGAATATTACGTGGGTGATACTGCTTGCCAGACAGCTGTGCGTAGCTTCTTCGAAGGTTGGAATGAACGCTTGCACCAACTGGGCGCGCTTTCGGGCGTCTACGGGGCGTCTTGCCACTATTGGACATATAACCAGCCCCCTCAAAATTTGAGCAACTTGACCAGCCTTAGCAACCCACTGGATGCTGTTTGGGTGGCAAAGTACATTTCAACGCCTTATTATTACAATCCAACGGTGACTGTATGGGGGATTGCTTCGTGCTTCCCGGATACACTTTGGGCACAGAATCAGCGCTTGCGACAATATACTGGCGGCCACAACGAAACCTGGGGTGGCTACACCATCAATATTGACAGTAATGTCTTGCTAGGCCCGGTGGCTTACCCAGCTATTGGCGATACATTGGCACCGCAGACCAGCCTGAGTTTTAGCGGAACGCCGGGCGAGTCGGGTTACTACAAAAGCACCGGATCTGTGACCCTTACGGCACTGGACAGACAAAGCGGGGTAAAGGCCACTTATTATCAGGTCAATAACGGCGCAGTAACAACCTATACTGCCCCGTTCTCGCTTACTGAGAACCGCGATTACACCATCAGTTATTATTCTGTAGATAATTCTGGAAATCGAGAAGCAAGCAAAACAGCCGTCATCAGTGTGGATAGCATTCCACCCACTGCTGCGGTGCAACTGCAAGGGCAACTTTCCAGCGTGACATCGTGGTTTACTTCGCCGGTGACCTTGATCATTCAAACATCGGATAACTTCTCTGGGGTGGCAGCCTCGCAAATGAATATCAATGGCGGCACCTGGACGGATTTGCCGGTGACCAACACCGCAACGATATCGACGAATGGCGCGGATATGACCCTGGGCATTCGCTCAAAGGACAAAGCTGGTAATTACAGTACGCCAATCTACAATAAGGTATCCATCGATACCGAATTGCCTGTGAACCCCAGCTATGTGGACCCGCATTGCGAGGCACTGAATGGCGTAACCCAAGGTCTGTGTAATAATGTAGACCTCACCTGGCATGGAGCCTATGATACTGGTAGTGGACTAAAGCTTTACGAGTTTTATTGGGGGCAGGACCCGAATGGTACAAGCCCGAGCCTGCAGCAATCAGCTACTAACTATCACTTTGACCCTGAACCGGTAAACGACGGCAGTGTAACTTATCTGCGAATGCGCGTGCAGGATAACCTGGAAAAGTGGAGTGCCTGGCAAACGGTTTATACATTGCGCTTTGACAGCCGCTTCAAAAACTTCCTCTTTCTGCCGACCATCAATAAGTAATTATTTCCCACTCTCAGCAAGGACATTGAACTTACAGGTTAGCTGAGTTGGCTTTGGCTTATAATTGTGGGCTATGCAAAACCTGAAGAATCAAAACCCTATTCAAGCATTTGTTAAGCAACTCGATTTTAGTTGGAAATCAATCCAGGACTACATCTTGATTGTCATCGGCGCTTTCATCCAGGCGCTTAGTTTGCGGCTGTTTCTGGTTCCTTCACAACTCGTCAGCGGGGGGTTAAGTGGGGCTGGGCAGATCTTGTATTACCTATACAACATTCCTATTGGGCTGGTGGTCTTTTTTGGCAATATTCCGCTTTTTATCCTGGGGTGGCGCTTTTTGGGAGGTCCACGCTTTGCCACGCGCACGATCCTGGCAATTGCTGCTTTTTCAGGTTTCACGGACCTCTTGCTTGCTCAAACCGGGCAATCTGCCTTTACTCCTGACCCATTCCTGAACACGCTCTACGGTGGCATCATGATGGGCGTGGGTCTGGGCATTGTTTATCGTGGCAGGGGCACCAGCGGGGGTACCGACATCATAGGGCGCATTCTCAACCGCCAATTGGGCTTGTCAATCTCCATGGCTTACCTGGTGACTGAAGCTTTGGTCATCCTGGCGGCGGGGCTATTCTTCAATTGGGAGATCGCTTTATATGGCCTGCTGATGATTTACATCAGCGGTATTGCTGCAGACCGTGTGCTTGAAGGATCCAATGTCATTCGGGATGTCATGATCATAACCGAAAAGATGGAAGCAGTGAGCCAGGCTCTGATGGAGCAGTTGGAGCGTGGCACCACCATCATCAGCGCTCGTGGCGGATATTCCGGGCAAGATCGGCCTATCCTCTATTGTGTGGTCACTTCTTCTGAAGTGATGCAGATGAAGACCATTGTACATGACATCGACCCGGAGGCTTTTATGGTGGTGGGCAGTGCCAACGAAGCGCTGGGTGAAGGCTTCACTCCGCTACGTGAGGCTTCAGCGGTAGTGAAAACCAAACCCAAAAACGGAAAGAGTTTGTAATCCTTTTCTGGGTTAATAGCAAGATTTAGATATTTTCATTAAAGACAAAACAGAAAGTTTTAGAAGATTAACCTAATGAAGCAGATTCAGGAAGTTCAATTTCCACAATGGTTGAGCGCGGTTGTGCACTTTCAGACCCGAGATTTTCTCTCCAACCCTTACCCTAAGTTTGGTGAGGAGATTGAAATGCGGGTGCGCGCGCCAGAAAACGCGCCACTGAAACAGCTGATCCTACGCAGCATTCCCAACGGTGAACAGCAGTTCACCG
The DNA here is from genome assembly GCA_964391795.1 of uncultured Anaerolineaceae bacterium. Classification (GTDB taxonomy): domain Bacteria; phylum Chloroflexota; class Anaerolineae; order Anaerolineales; family Anaerolineaceae; genus Mesolinea. The sequence continues at coordinate 11,982 of CAYMNM010000043.1, forward strand.
CCATGCAAGTTGGTTCGGTCTCTGAGGGTTGCGCGATTTGGGTATGCCGTGTGGGGTTTCGTGAAGCCTTAAACCCTTATTACTTCGTTCTGGATAGCGCGCATGGCATCTGGTATCTGGATGCGCTGGGTGTGCACCAAACCTTACCCACGAACGCCCAGGCGTTCAAGATCTTGACGGACCAATGTGAAATCCCCTGGCTCTCCAAGGCGGTTTTCTACCAGATCTTCCCGGACCGTTTTGCCAATGGAGATGCTTCCAATGATCCAATCAGTGAACACGACCCTGTAACTGGAAGCTTTAGAACAACGTACTCGTGGGGGCAAGCCGTGGCTTCGAGCCGCGAGAACATCGCCTTTTATGGCGGCGATCTTAAAGGCATTCAGGACCATCTGGGCCACCTAAAGGATTTGGGTGTCAATGCCATTTACCTCAACCCGGTCTTTAACGCCTGGACGAACCACCGTTACGACGTACGTGATTACTTAAGCGTGGACCCCACATTGGGAGGTGACAAAGCCTTAATTTACCTGGCAGAGGCGTTAAAAACCCTGGACATGCATTACGTGCTGGATATTGTGCCCAATCACAGCGGGGTGGGACACCCCTGGTTTAAGAAAGCCAAGCTGGACCCAGCTTCCGAGGAAGCCGGCTTCTATTACTTTGATGAAAAACGGGAAAACTATGTTTCATGGATGGGCTTTAGAGCCCTCCCAAAATTGAACTTTCGTAGCCAGGCCTTGAGGGAACGCATCTTTGGCCCGGAAGGTGTCTTCAGCTATTGGTTGAGACCACCCTTTGATGCTGATGGCTGGCGGGTAGATGTGGGCAATATGCTCGGCCGGCAGGACGCGGACCAATTTTCTGACCTGGTTATCAGGGGCATTCGCGCGGCAGTTAAGACTACAAAACCAGAAGCTTACCTATTCGGGGAGAATTTTTACGAAGCGTCCAGCCAGTTGCAGGGGGACCAGTGGGATGGCGTGATGAACTACATGGGCTTTTCTGCTCCGCTTTTGGCCTGGTTAAAACCACACTCGACTGGAGCAATTGGTTGGCATGAAGAGATCAGAAGCAGCGCACCATGGCAGACGGCCAGCCTGGTAAAGGCCTGGATGGAACACCTGGCTGCCATCCCATGGTCGATTGCGCTGCAGCAGTACAACTTGCTTAGCGGCCATGATACGCCCCGGGTGCGCAGCATTCTGGAGGGCGATGATGCCCTCTTGCGCCTGGTTTATATTGTTCTATTTACTTTCCCGGGGGTTCCTTCGATATTTTATGGGGATGAAATTGGATTGATGGATGAGGAAGATTTTGGTTCTCGGGTGTGCATGCCCTGGGATGAAGCTGAATGGGACCAGGATATACTCCGATTCATGAAACAATTAATTGCCCTTCGCAAGCGTAATGATTGTTTGGCAAGGGGTGCCTTCCAGATTTTGCATTGGGATGACAATGTGCTGATCTACCAACGGGAACTGGACGGTAAACATATATTGGTAAGTCTTAACCGTTCGGATACGCCTGTGGAAACTAAAAATATTGCCATTCCTGAAGCTGGAATTATCAGTGATCAATTTGGTGAATTCATGGGAGCGAGACGCGTAATGGTTAAGGATGGCATACTTCAGATACCTGATTTACCCAAGGGTGGAATTATTTGGATGCCTGACGATGTAGATTGAAGCTTCGGATATAATTGGATTATGAAGAGTGGGACATAATCTATGGAACTTTCTATTTGCATCCCTACGCTGAACGCGTCACCATATTTAAAAGCTTGCCTTGAATCGGTCAAGGCTTTCACTGAGGGCGTTTCTTACGAGTTGATTGTGGTTGACAATGGCTCATCGGATGATACGGTGGCAATGCTTGCGCACGATTTTCCGGAAGTAATTCTCATCCGCAATGAAACCAATACCGGATTTACCCGTCCGATGAACCAGGCTCTGCGAATTGCCCATGGAGAAGTTTTGCTTTCTCTAAACCCGGATACGCTACTGAAGGAAGATGTGTTTGGTCCCCAGCTGGCTTATCTGCGGGCTAATCCCGAAGTGGGGATTTCGATCCCGAAGGTTTTGAATGGAGATGGCAGTTTCCAGCGCCAGTGCCGGCGGGGTGAAGCCACATCGCTTGAGGCGCTCGGTTATCATCTGCGACTGGGGAAACTCTTCCCAAAAAACAAGGCCTTGAACGGTTATTTGCAGGCTTGGCTACCCGAAGATGAAATTGCAGAGGTCAAAGCGGTTTCGGGCTCGTGCATGTTTATCACCCGGGCTTGTTACGATGCAGTGGGGGAGTTCGATGAGAAGATTTTTGCCTATCAGGAAGACAGCGATTATTGTCTGCGGGCAAGGGAAAAAGGCTTTAAAGTGATGTATGTACCCACCAGCAGGATTATCCACTATGGAGGAGAGGGTGGTTCGAAGGAACAGCGCTTCAAATCCATCTGGAACTGGCATTTTTCTTACTTCTATTATTACAAGAAGCACCTTGCCAAGCGTTATTTCTTTTTGGTGAACTGGCTTTTTTACCTTATTATGGGTTTAAAGCTGGGGCTGGCATTGCTAAAAAACTTATTGAGACCTGCAAGATAAAATTTTCCCCCTTGGAGTCTGGTTGAAAACTTAATCCTAAAAGAACTCGCTCCGTTAAGTACTGAATTGAGCCGCAATCCTTAAGTATGGTTCATTCAAATCTTTACTGTCTGCTTTCAGTAACCTTTGTGATAAAAAGCATAAAGCTGAGAGTCTTGAATTTTTGATATGGAGTTTCTTTGATAGAATGAAGGAAGACAGGCTTTTCTTGAAATTTATAAAATCAAAGTGAAGGGTGAGGATATGAGGATCCTTTACATCGCTGGCCGTTGGGACCCAAGGCTACAGGACGAATACAGCGGCAATGATTTTGGGGCTTATCATGCGATCCAGAAAGAACCGGGTATCGACCTCTCCCTGGTAGGACCGTTTAATTTTCAACCGAATCTACTGGAGCGTGTCCTATTAAGGTTTTATAAGGCCTTAACGGGAAAGCGCTTGATGAAATACCCAATGTCTTATCCACAAAAAAGCGCTTTAGTAATCAACGAGGCTATCAGGCGAATTCGGCCAGACCTCATTTTTTCCCGGTACAGCGCGCCACTGGCGAAAGTGGAATTTGAGGTACCACTGGTTTATATGTGTGATTCGATAGTGCCCTTTGCCGAACCACTTGCGGGAGAATTCTCCAAACCAGCCTACCGGCTGATGGAAAAATGGGAAAAAGCAGTTATTGAGAAAGCTTCCAGAGTGATTACCTACAGTCAGGCAAACGCTGACATGATTGTTTCAGCTTATGGCGCAACGGCTGAAAAAGTGGTGGTTCTTCCGATACCCGCCTATGTTCCTGCAGAATTTATCTCTGAAACTAAGGCGGCTGAGCGCAAAGTGACTGAACCGCTGCGGCTGCTTTTTGTGGGAAAACGTCCCCACCTGCGGGGCGTTGACATTGCCATTGAGATCACACGGCAGCTAAACGCGGAAGGGATTGCGGCAGAATTGCGAATTGCGGGCATGAAAGGCCAGGACACAGAGCAAGTGCGATACCTGGGCGTTTTCAACAAAGAAGAACCAAGGGCATTGAAGGACTATTTCAACAATTTTAAATGGGCACATCTGCTCTTGCACCCTTCGCGCTTTCACGCGGCAGGGATGGTTATCAGTGAGGCTGCTGCTTTTGGCTTGCCCACAATCACTAACAATGTCGGCGGTCTGGCTACCACCGTGTTGCACGAGCAAACAGGGCTGGTATTACCAGCCGGAAGTTCTGCGAACGCTTATTGTACAGCCATAAGAGGCTTAATTAATGATCCAGTGCGGTATCAGATGTTTTGCCAGAATGCCCGTCGGCGTTTTGATACAGAACTAGACTGGCAAAAGGCTGGAGAAAAACTAGTGGAGATCGTACGGCAGGTTTCTAACAAAGGTTAGCATGCGCAACTGTCAATGGGTATTGAATTTGGACTGTAA
>CAYMNM010000044.1:0-15930 GCA_964391795.1 uncultured Anaerolineaceae bacterium
AATAAAGATTTACGAGTAGATTAATTGAAAAGATAAACGACATACCAGTGAAGCTTAATTAATCGTGAAATCTATAAATCTGAGAGCAGCGAAGAATCTACAAGTAAGAAATCAAGAACAAAACACTCTTGAATTCCAATTTGCTTAGCTGATTTTCTGGCAGACCCTTCACTGCATTTAGGGTGACAAGATTTGGTGTTATTGCATTGTCCACCAAGGCATCAGGTGCAAATCATTCAACTTGAATGAAAATTATGGTTTTACAAGCTCGATACTCGGGAGCGTGCCACGGCAGGTGATGCCGACGGGGGTTTTGGGATCCTCAAAATTGCTTGTGTCGATATAAATCTTCTTTTTTTCATCTCCGGAGGTGAACTCCCACGGATATAAAATTTGAGCACCAGCCTGGATTGGATCTAGCGGAACAATCGCAAGGGCAGAACTGGTCTGCGAATCCAATAGGTTATTAATAAAAATTCCCATACGAGCCTTGCCTAATGCACCGCCGCCGCCAACTTTAATTGGTTTATCTGGTACATAACCGTATTCAAGATCTGTGCTCATATCACAACGGATGTTAAGGCTTGAATCGGCGTTGGGGTCAAAATTGATGGACCTGGCGATTTGTTGAAAACGCATTTTGCCATCTTTTTCCCAGTCGTTTGTCGGTTTCACCAGCATCTGCATGCCAAAAACAAATAGATAGGAGTGATCCGTGAGAATGATTGAAAGAGCTTCGCCTTTGAGAGGTGCTTGATTCATGTCAACGGAAAGATTGGTAACGCGGACTGGATAACCAGAGACCGTGATTTCATCACCCGGACTCACTTGCACTTGGCCGGGGTCGATGCCAATTTCATTAAGAATTCCGAGGTCAACAGCGGTAAGGGGGTCGATGGCTTCCACTGTATGCGCGCGGTACGCGATACCAACCATCAAGTTCAGATTGTCCCAAATGACTGAGGCATGCGGTCCCATAACTGAGATTTTTGCATCAATCGGGCTTAAAAAACTGAACTGGCCAAGCGGCGCCAAAACCTTAAAAAATTCAGTTGGAGTGATTTGGACTGATGGAATGGCTGTGGTGTCTTCAGCTGCGGGGCTGACTCCAGATGCGGTGGTCACTAAAGGGCCAGTTGCGGGCTGAGTTTTGACAGATGTATCAACAGTAACAGTTTTGGTAGGAAGTTGCGAAGATGCGGGGGTCACAGCGCAGGCTGAAATTAAAAGTGAAAAGCAGAGAAACAGAGTCATAGAACGGATGAACTTCATACATTAATCCTTTAGTTTAAGAGTCTCCGAATGAGAATAGCTCATTATTGGTTCGCCTGCTAAGAGTTTGACCGAGCCCAGTCCGTTGGCTCAACGTCAGAAGAGCACTTACAAGCGAAAGTGCCAAGAAAAGAGTGAAGGACATATTAGAGTACCTCAGGCAATTCTTGCTTGAGATCCTCAATCTTTGCGCCCATAATACTAAGAGTAGTCTGGTTTTCACTTAAACGTTCTTGCTCAGAATGTACGTACCGGGTGTACGGGGAGATATTATCACGTAAGCGCAGGACAGCAAGCTCAAACTCTTTGTTGAAAGCACTACGTAAGGTTTGCATGAGAGAATGGCGCAGTTCTTCCATTTTCTTTTTGAAATTTTCCTTGGCACGGCCCTTCTTATAGGGAATCACAAAGAAGCCCAAGATTGCCAGGGCTCCAGCCGCAACAATGCCTGTTACATCCAGGGCGCGGGTAGTTAAGATAGTGGCAACCAGGGCACCGATGCCGAGTGCACCAACTTCAAAAATGGCGGTTTGCGACACTGCGTCGGTAACTAATACACCAAGCTCCTCCGCTTCTTTTTCGCGGTCATAACCTGCTACAATGGCTTTGATCGTCTGGCCGACATTGGCGATTAACTCAGCACGCTTACTGCTTTGGGGGTTGGTCCCAGTGGGCATCTCGCGCTGACTGGCCACCTGGCGGCGTTCGAGGGCCCCCGCAACCTGATACCAGATGTGCAGGTCTTTATCGACCAGCCAATCGATGAGATTGCGAACTTTATCATCAATTTCCTGGGGGACATTTGCCACTACTTCATGCTCAAATTTGGCTTTAACTTTTTCGCTGTTACTCAGGGTGCGGATGTTGGCAATACGGAAGGTATTATCGAAAAACTCTTGCCCACGTAGTTCAAACCGCTGAAGCACATTTTCAACTTCTGCCAGGCGGGAAGGTACTTCGGCTTTGAGTTCTTTTTCGTATTCCTTGATGCTGTTTTCAAGATTACTCGCTAAAATACTGTCTTGGGTGAGGTCAGCTGTTTGCCTGCGGTTGGCAGCGATGGCTTGATGCTGCAGGTTTTCGAGTACTCCGAGTGGGTTGAGTAATTTGAGTTTAAAGCGGGCTTTATCATCCAGGGATTCGTGGATGTAAGCCTCAAGAGCATCAAAGCCAGATTCCTGCCGCAGATGGGTTTGTTCTACGGGATCAGAACTGGTCTGAGCTTTTTGGGCTTGCCTGGCAGAGACAACGAAGAGGTCTGGGGTGCTACCAAGTATTTTGGTGGCGTTTTCAAGCACAAAGGATTTGACTTCTTCAATCGAGTTCTTGTCATCAAGGATGTCAGACTTATTGATAATGAAAACGACCTTTTTGCCCCAATCAAGGATTTTCTGCAGGAAAACACGCTCACTTTCGGTCAGAGGTCGGTCGGCCGAAGTGGCAAAGAGCACCAGGTCTGACCGCGGGACAAAATCATTGGTTAACTTTTCATGCTCTCGGATGATGGCATTTGTACCGGGAGAGTCGACGATGTTCAGCGTTTTTAAGAGCGGCAAAGGATAGCTGTAAATACTGAAGCCTTGATCCACAATTTCTTCACCGGGCTCCGGGCCATAACGCACGAGCGTAACCCTGGCAGTTGTGGGGGTGACGCCCTCTTTTAGTGCGGGTACCCCCAGAAGAGCATTGATAATGGCAGACTTGCCAGCATTAAATTCACCAACAATAACCAGCAGAAAAAGCTCGTCCAGCTGGGTGATGGCTTTTTGCAGTGTCTGAATAGACTCTGCGGAAAGATTTTGATCAGTCAACTGGAGCAGGGAATCCTGCAAAAGTTGTTTTTCTTTCTGGATAAAGAGATATTGGGAATTGCTTAGTATATTTTGTTCCACGGTTGCTTCCTGATTTTTGGTTGAAAAGCAAGAGCTAATTATACCGTTGCAATCAAGGACGATTTTTGCGTGGAGAAGGGCTTGATATGACGTTAGCGTTTGCGCACTGACCAAGTATCAGGTTTCCATGCTCAATCCACCGGTAGACTCCATCCAGTCCACGATTGCAGTAACAGCTTTTGGGATATCGTTATCCGAGATATCCACCCTAAAAACCTGAAGTTTTGATTGTGATACCAGGCTTTCCATTAATTCTTGCTCCTGGATGAAAGCCTGTAAATTATCGTATTGTGAAGGATTGCCACTGACCTTCAAGCGTTCTTCACGGGCAAATGCAAAAGATTCAGGCCTGCGATGGCAATAAATGAGCCGAAAATTGAGGGCGTTCAAACGTTCCTCCAGCCAGGAAAAATCGGGTGCTTTGCCATTTTTCTGAACTTGGTATGCTTGGGTGGAAAGGTGAAAGCGGTCCACCACCCAGGAATAGTATCTTTGGAGCTCAAAGAGGCGCATCCAGGTTTGATAGGTTTCCAGTGCCAGGGCTTCCTCTTCGGGTTGGTAATTGATAAGGCCCCGACCCCAGGGGAAGTTGGTGAAGGCACACCACTCCGCAGAGATGAGCGGTGAATGATAACGGTACTTGCGTGGGCCGACAAAGCGGGGATGCTCATTCAACTCAAGGGCAATTTCAGTTTTAAAGGTCAGGCGGGTACCTTCGATGATTACTTTAGGTGTGAGTTTATAGCCCATGCACGCACCTCTCTTTCCAAATTTAAATTCTATCACTTAGGAAAAACCGCAAAAACCTCTTGAATTTGAATGAAAAATGAAATGCAGATCTCTTAGAAATTACCAAAAACAAGGGTATATTTAAGCGCATTGTCCCTGAAAGGTGAACTCAACAAAACAAGATGAAAGAATCTAAAACAAAACTTGAAGCTCAACAAAGAACAGGTTACATATTTGCCGCGATTGCCACATCGTGCCTGGCAATGACCTCGCTCTTTATCAGGGAATTAACTGTCACATATAAAATTCCAGCCCTTGTTCTGGCGTTCTGGCGGAACTTGTTGGCAATATGCATTCTTTTTGTGGTCTTATTGATTTTTAAACGTGATCTCCTTAAACTTGACCGCCGTCATCTGCCATTTATGATGATTTATGGCCTGGGTGTCATACTTTTTAACATCACCTGGACGCTCTCAGTCATCGCAAATGGACCATCAGTTTCCACTGTGATTGTTTATAGCTCAGTTCCATTTACAGCCATAATGGCCTACTGGTTATTGCGGGAACCTGTACGCTTGCCAAAAGTGATTGCCATAGCTATTACCCTGGTCGGTTGCGCTATGGTAAGCCTGACGAGTACTTCTATCAACTTAAATTTTGGTGGACTCTTGATCGGGCTCGCCTCCGGTTTGACCTATGCCATTTTCACACTATTTTCCAGGGAAGCAGGACAGAAAGGTATCAACCCATGGACTGCTTTCATCTATAGCTTTTTCTTCGCAACAATCTATGTTGGGCTCTTCAATCTCTTGCCTTTCAAGTTAGTCCCCGGTCAGGCGGCTACTCCCAGCGCAATGGTCCTTGAAATGCCCGTAATCGGGTGGATCCTGCTTTTGGGGCTGGCAATCATTTCAACCATCATTGGTTTTGGAGCCTACAACAGCAGCCTGGTGCACTTGCCAGCTGCCACGGCTAATATGTTCTTGACTCTTGAGCCAATTATCACAGCGGTATTTGCCTTTTTCCTCTTCCATGAGCGTCTCTCCGTTATGCAACTGTTAGGTGGCATACTGGTTGTTGCGGCTGTTTTGTGGATCAGGTGGTATGAAGGTCAAATGGCAACAAAACAGAAAGTGAAGCTTACACAAGTTAGCTAAAAGTTTTCCATTTCTGAAAATCTAACAAAAAAAAGTGCCTGAATTTTTCAGGCACTTTTTTGATTAACCAAACTAAATTGAGGATTACTGCATGCGAGTAAGTAAGACCCAAACGAGCATGCCGATGCTGAGGAGGAACATAATCAGTGGGAAAATCTGCAGGGGTAATCTCCGCAGACTGGCCTTTGGCAATTTTTTGAGGGCAAAAGCACGAAATTTATCAGCTTCTTTAGCGTTGGTAAAACTGTGCTTGGGCAGCACCTGATAGGCACCGCGATTGGCCGCAGACATCAGTAAATAAGATCGGTCGGTTTCAAACATGTCTTTGAAAATGGTCCACGGGATGGTTTTACCGGTAGTACTGCGGGAATCCAGCAGACCATTATCATCAAGGGTCAGTGTGCCAGATTGGAGCAAGGATGGTTCAGCAGCAAGCTTGGTTGCCAGACGTTTGGGGTTGAGGTACAAACCATTAACCAACATGAATATGGCTACAAGGATGAGGCCCACTGACCAGAGCAAATTGAAAGTACCCTGCCCACCACTATCAGTAAGGGACATCAAAAGGACAACTGCCATAATAACGATGAACATGCCCATGGTTGCCCAGGTCATCCAGTTTATTTTATTGATGTGCTTGAGCGCATCAAAGAAATCTTCTTTGGTCGTGTTGATGCTGAGAGTGAAGCGCTTGCCGCTGGGTACTTTTCCTTCAGCGGGGAGTACAACCCGGCTTTTGTCAGCATCCGACAATTCAGGTTCATCAATGACCTGATCCAAAACCTCATTTGTTTCCTCAGCAATTGCTTCAAGAGGCTCATTTTCGATAGGTGTTTGATCCATTTTTCATTCTCCTTATGCTGATTATCCCATAATCAGATTCAATTGCGAGTAGACAGCCAAACGCTGGCTTGAGATTTTCCGAAAGAGAGGCGTTTTATGCTGAAAAACTGTGAGCGGTCTCGATAACGTAAGCAAGGTCGCTTTCTGATAGGTCATAGAAAAGCGGCAAGCGTACAAGGCGATCGCTGATATCTTCCGTGACAGGGCAATCGCCGGGTTTGCCACCAAAAGACAAGCCCATATCCGAAAGGTGCAGCGGCAAATAGTGGAAGACGCAAAGCACATTTTGCGATTTCATCCATTGAATAAAGCGGGTGCGAACTTCCAGGTTTGGCATGAGCAAATAGAACATGTGGGAAGGTTCCTCGCAGTAATTTGGCACAAACGGCAGGGTAGCGCCAAGATTTTCCGCCCAGGCTGCCAGTTCCTGGCGATAGGTCCTGCAAACGGCTTTGCGTTTGGCCTGGATTTTGGAGCCAGCCTCAAGTTGGGCGCAAAGCAGAGCGGCAATCAGTTCAGAAGGCAGGTAGCTTGAACCCACATCCACCCAGGTATATTTATCCACCTGGCCGCGGAAGAAGCGGCTGCGATTTGTGCCTTTTTCGCGGATGATTTCCGCCCGTTCAAAGTAGGCAGGGTCGTTGATCAGCAAAGCACCACCCTCGCCGGAACTCACATTCTTGGTTTCATGAAAACTCTGTGTAGCCAAAGCTCCAAAGGTGCCCAGGTTTTTACCCTTGTATTTGGCAAAAAGACCATGGGCGTTATCTTCCACGACGGGAATGTTGTGTTTTTGGGCGATCGCATTGATGACATCCATCTCACAGCCAACACCGGCGTAATGCACGATGAAGATTGCCTTAGTGCGGGACGTAATCAGCGATTCAAGGATTGTTTCGTCCACATTAAGCGTATCAGGCCGGATGTCGATGAAGATTGGTTTAGCCCCGCGCAGCACAAAAGCGTTGACTGTGGAGACAAAGGTAAAGGAAGGCACAATAACTTCATCACCCGGTTTGAGATCAAGCAGGATGGCAGCCATTTCCAGGGCGTGCGTGCAGTTGGTGGTGAGTAAGGTTTTTGGTGCGCCTGTAACTTCCTGCAGGAGGGCATGGCAGCGCTTGGTGAAGGGGCCATCCCCGGAGAGATGTCCAGATTTTAGTGCTTCGCTGACGTAGGCTTCAGACTCGGGGATGTACGCGGGTTTGTTAAAGGGGATTAGATAAGGAATCATTTTTTTGCCTCACTTGTACCATTTATGGAACCAAGTCTGGATGGATTTTACGCGAAAACCACATTTTTCATAGAGTTGAATCGCTTTTGTGTTGCGGCCTTGGGTAACCACTTCCACCTGTGAGCATCCTTCACTTTGCAGACCTTGCAGACATTGGTTGATCAATTGTGTTCCAATGCCCTGACCCTGGCATTCCTGAGCAATGCCTGCCAGCCCAATAAAGGCTTTGCCAAACTCATCGATATAAGAGGAAACGTAACCAAGCGCTTGCTTTTCTGGCCTATAGGTGAATACCTTGGTTCTGGGGTCCCGTACCGACTTTTCAACCCAGACTTGATAGAGCTCATCACATTTTGACCGCTCAAAATGGGGATCGGCATAAAAACGTGAATCGACATGATTATGAGTAGCGACTGAACGAAGGTCAGGAATGTCAGTATCTGTGGCCAGACAAATTGCTTTGTTTTGGGGTGAAGGTAATATAAGTTTGACGAGGTCAGCAATCAAGGTCACACGAAGGTCAACAAGGCAAAAGCCATAGTTTTGGGCTGGCCAGAGCGCCGGCCCTCCTGTGGAAGAGCTAAGGAAATAAACGCAGTCAACATGTTCTTGCCGGCACCAGGCATCCAGGTATTGGATGTCTTCAGCTTCCAAGACGGAGGGAAAAACCCTGCCGATGCGGTGGCCAAAGAATTCGCTATCCCAAGGCAGGAGGCGAACCAAGCCTTCAAGGTCAGTCATCAAAACCCTTTTTTGTGCCAACAGTATAGCTGGGCTTATCCATCAATCGATAATGCATGCGAGCAATATATTCACCAAGAATTCCAAGTGCAAAAAGCTGAGCCCCTGAGAAGATGGCAATCAGAGACGCTGTAAATGTAAAGCCAGGCACCAGGCCGCCATAGATCAAGTAACGAATGAGGGTGTAGAGGAACACGCCGATGCCGAAAAGGGTAAACAGGAAGCCAATTCCGCTGGAAATACGCAACGGCAAAGTGCTGTAACCTGTCATCATGTTTGTGGCATGTTGCAGCAAGGCTCTGAAGCTGTAATTGGATTTGCCGATGGTTCTGGGACGATGGGGCACTTTTATCACGCCAAATTTTGTGGTAGCCCAACTGAGTAGGACGTCGATAGCCACGTTGGAGCCGTTGAAAGCGACAAAGGCTTCTCGCAGGTTAGTGCGAAAACCGCGGAAAGCGCTGACATTGCGGGCACTTTCGGAGTTCATAGTGTTTGCCAGGGCAAGTTTGGTGATGACGGAGGCCATGTCGCGGAAAAATCCGTGGGTCTCTTCATTTGGCGAAGCATAGATTACGTCGAATCCATCGTCCAGTTTTGCGAGAATTTGAGGAATGGCAGAGGCTGGGTGCTGCAGGTCGTCATCCATGGTGATGCAAGTGTCATATTTGGCCGCGCGGATGCCGCAAAGCAGGGCATTGTGTTGACCATAGTTACGCATGAGCCTGATTCCACGGACAACACCAGGATTTTCAGCAACCAATTTTTCGATAACCTGCCAGCTCTGGTCGCGGCTACCATCGTTGACCAGGATCATTTCGTAGGACAAGCCGAGCGGGTCCAAAACGCTATGAATTTCATTCACCAAGTCAGAGAGAGTGCCCTCGCTGTTGTAAACGGGAGTGATGATGGAGAGGTTCTGATTCTTATTCATAATAGCCTACCTCGCAATGCCATGATTTTAGCAGGTCTGTGGCACGATCTTTCAATTCACTTTGTGAAATGCGCTGGATATTTTCTTTCCAAAATGAGCAAAATTGCAGCCTGGTATCCCGGTCTGGACTTGTTAATGTTTCACTGATATTGATTGCGGTTTCAAAACCTTTCTTTTCCATGAAAGCTTGGATAAATGGAAGCAACTCATAATTTGCTTTTGGATTCAAACCCAAGGATTGGGCTTTGGTATATAGACCAATGGTAGCATCCCAATTTTGGTTTTGGTTTGAAAGTTCTGCTTTTTCGTAGAAGTAACACCAAGTTTGTGTATCCATTGTGCCAAAGTATTGGGTTGGAAGCGTGATCTGTGGGGCAGTTGTTATGATCCGAGATGGATTGGAAAGCGGAATAAGTTCTTTCCAAAGATCGTAATAGCGGTCATCCGAGAAGATGGAGACATCTGCAGAAGCAGTTAAAACCTGCAGGCAACCTTTTTCAGGGGCATGCAGAACCAACATGTCAGAAGTGTTCCCCTGGAATATAAACCCCCTGAGTATACTGGTGATGGACTGGTTTGGGGCAAGGTCAGGCAGTTGTGTTCGTTCTGCAGTGGCTGCCAGCACAATTTGGTAAGGGATTGGGTTGCTACGATTATCAGGGGCATAGATCAAGTTGAGCGGGGCAGTCAGGGATGTCCCAGAGAAGTATTGGGCAAAAGGCAAAATTGTTGTAACCAGATTTGTGCCTGGTTTTATCTGCGGCATGCGCCAGGTCATCTGAGCGAAAAAGTCTTTTTGTTTTTCCCAGGATTGCTTAAATTCCCGGGCAGTCAGGTAGTTAGTTCCTACACTGAGACCAACGAGCAAGGCAAGGACAGCGATTTTTTGGGTCTGCGTGCGGAAAAGCTGGTCTATCAAGGCAACGGTGAACAGACTGGCACCAATCGAGAGAGCAAGCAAAAAACGGTTGTTTGGAAAATCAAGATTTGCCTTGAAACCAGCAATGATAAACGGCACCATTGCAGCCAAGACACAAGCCAGACCAAGCCAAATCAACCAAGCTGGTGTTCGGGTTTCCTGAGAGACTATTTTCTTTCGAATGAGAGAAAATAGCAGAAAAGCGAGAAGGAAGGCTACGGCAAAAAGCCCGATTCTAAGGGCTAATGCCCGTAAGCCTTCGGAAGTGTTCAAGAGATCTGTAAAGGAAGTCCACACCAGGACACATGAATCAAAGATTCCGCGAATGAGGACGAGTACCAGATTGAAAAGCGTGTCAAAGGGGTGGGATGTTAAATCGCTTAGTAAGTTGAATTTATATGAAAACTGTTGGCTTGAGAACACGCGAAGTGCGGTGAAGCCCAGAAAAACCAAACCGTAAGGCAACCAGAATTTGAACGCAGCCAGGAAGCGTTCTGTGAATTTTTGGCCTTGGTGCGGAAGCACTAAGTAAATCAATATTGGGCGGATCAGCTCCAAACCGTAAAAATATTCCATAGGTGCAATGCCAATGAATTGGCATATCAAAGCCAGAGCCGTAAAGACCCAAGGCTGCTTGCCTGACCTAAATGAAATCAGCATCAGAATGTAAGACGTAAAATAAACTGCCAATAAAAAGTAAGTCTGACTGTACATAATCACAAAATAGTGAAACTTAAAGCCTGGGTAGATGCCAAACAACAATACAGTGGCATAGGTAAACAGTCTTTTACCGGGCAACAGCATTTCAAGAAGGATCCAGAACATGAGTGCGGAAAGCCATTTAGTGAAAACGGCAAAAATCTGCCACGCCATAAGAGAATCTTTAAATATCGGCATGAAGATCAGGTAAATATAGGAAAGAAGCGGTCTGTCACCCCTAAAGTATTCTGTGAAACCGGAGACTCCAAAAACGCGGTAAGTAGAAACAATGTACCAATCATCAAGGAAAAAGCCCATCTTTGGAGCCAGGAGTCCATAAGAGAGGCCTGAAAGGATCAATAAACCCAGCGCAAGCGTAAGGTTCCTAAGCCATCGGGAAGGATCTACGATTTTTGGCATATCTTGGGTGAATTATAAGAGAATAGCCAGTAAGTAGTTAGCCAATGTTCCAAGAAGGCCAGCTTTTCAGCGAACAGGACCAGGATTAACAATGGTGATGATTGTGTAGACAACACCTGAGACGAAGTGAAGGGCTAACAAGCCGAGCATAAGGTTGGTTTTCCAGGTCTGTTTGGTCAGGCGGGGAAAGTTGCGCACAAGATGGTTTAGGCTGACCACAAAGAGGATGAAGACAGCCATGACCGCTCCCCATGAAAAATTGAGCATGGCAACGTGAGGCAATTCGGTGAACAGCAAAAAAGTGAGCAAAGCAACCGCAAAGTTCAGCCAAGCTAGCTGCATGTCAATTTTGTGAGTGGCTTCGCTAAAGTCAAAAACCAAGAGCAAGAGCGGAAATGCAATGGATAGCAGCAGGAAGGCAAGGAACTTGAAAATGTTTTGGGTGTAATAAAGCGCTCCTACAAGGGGCTCAAAAAAGAAACTGCTCTCAGTGGGATATTGCGCCACGAACCAATATTGGTAGGCCAGAGAAAGAATTGCTGGCAAGACCAGGGCAGTCAGCAGACCCCAGTTCCAGTTTTTGATAGATTTGCATTTGAGCACACAGTAGATTCCCAGGGCTGGAAGAAACGAAAGCGTAAAATTGGGTTTGGCAAATATCGCCAGATAGCTGATGAAAGCCACTAATACCCAATCTTTGGTTTTGAGACTTTTGTTCCAATAGTCCTCAACGAAAAAGAAAAGCCAGAGCGCAAATGGGCGCAGCAGAATATAGGTTGGGTTATGCCAAAGGTTGGCAGGGAAATATCCCAGAATCAGCCGACTCTTGAGGGTGAACAGAATGATAGGGTTAACCAATAGCAGACCAAAACCTGCTATCCAGGCGTATATGTAGGCTTTACTTCCCAATGAAAGCTTCCATTTTTGATAGAAACGACTTTTAATAAGGAGGACTGTTGCCAGATAAGCTGCCATGGCAATCAGTATGGCGCAGGCAGTGAAAGAATGATCGTAAAGGTATTGCCAGAAACCAGAAAAATCCGGCAGAATTCTGAAAGGCAGAATGGTTCTAAGCACGAGAATTAGTTTTTGGAAAAGGGCATGCGGTACGGGGACGGGATTTTCTTTTGCCATCTCCACGGCAAAGGCGATGTGCGGTTTATAATCACCCACGCGAATCTGTTGCAACGTGGAAACCAGGCAAACAGCCAGTGTGATAAAGACAAAGAATACGTCTACCCCACGACGGATTTTTGTCTGCAACGTGACATTCGTTTCCATGATTAAATAATTCTATCTTATTCAACCACAGAATTGACAGTTCAATGATCCGTACTGAGAGCGATTAAGCGCTAATTATGGTTGATTTGGCAAACGCAAGATCTACTAATCTAACTTTTCGCTCTCCAGGTAAGCTTTTTCAAATGCCAGTAAATCTTGCTTGCGTGGTTTTACGGCCTTGGCAGGAATACCCGCGTAGATCATCCAGGGTTCTGTGGAACGGGTGACCATGGCAAAGGCACCCACTGAGCAACCTTCCGCAATGGTCACACCAGGGAACACGATGCTATTGGTGCCAATGATGACATGCCTGCCGAGGTGCACTGCAGCTTTCTTCTCGTGTTTGTACTCATCCGGAACAGTCGGGTTGGTCAAGCTGCCGCCAGAATAATCGTCTGATTGGGTGAAGATATGGCAACCGTATGCCAATCCCGAAAAGTCTTCCATGGTTATACCAAGTTCTCCGCCAGCGACATTGTTGAATACGGCAATATGCACATTTCTTCCAATAGTGATCTTGCCCGAGAGAACGCAAAAATCATCAATTCGCGAAAAATCTCCAATGGAGATTTGGTCAGCATTGTAAATGCTGGCCAGAGAACTGATTTTGACTTTCTTTCCCAAGTATTTGAAACCCTTAGCCTTTAGTTCTTCGTCACTTAGAAATGGCATGTGATTCCTCCCAGATTTAATTGATTAGTTTAATTAATGCGTTGCCGGTCATAACAGGTTGGGCGTTTTGATTGATGCACTCAAAATCTAGGCACGCGCGTTGTTTGTCGGGAATCAACTCAGTTACCCAAATCCGGGTTGTGATGCGATCGCCCACATAAACCGGCCCAACAAATCTGAAGTTTTCCTGTAAAAGGATAGTCCCTTCACCGGGGAACTCAGTTCCTAAGAGGCGGGAGACCTCGGCTTCGCAAAGAAGGCCATGGGCAATTCGTCCCCTAAACCCCGCTCTAATGGCGGCTCCATCATGCATATGGATGGGATTGAAATCTTTCGAAATCTCGGCATAAGAGTCAATCAACTCATCTGTTACGCTAACAACGCCACAAACTTCTTGCTCAAGTTGTAATTCGGAGTATCTCAATATATCCCTCGACTAAATTTTTGCTTCTAGTACTTTTTTAGGCACAACTATACAATTTAACTCTTATTTATATCCCGCGGCCTGCAGGTTAAACAGGTGGGCATAGGGGCCGTTTTGGGTCATCAGTTCAGCATGCGTGCCGATCTCGGATACGTACCCTTCGGAGAGTACAACAATACGGTCAGCCATACGCACAGTGGAAAAGCGGTGCGAGATCAAGACTGCAATGCGCCCCTGCATGAGCTCGCCAAAGTGCTTGAAGACCTCATATTCAGCCTGGGCATCAAGGGCGGAGGTGGGCTCATCCAAGATCATCACCTCGGCATCGCGCATAAAGGCACGTGCCAGGGCAATCTTCTGCCATTGGCCGCCAGAGAGCTCAGCGCCCTTCTCCCAACGTCTGCCAAGCGTGGTTTCATAACCTTTCGGCAGGTCGTCGATAAATTGGTCTGCTCCAGAACGAGCGGCAGAATCCTCAATTTTTGCCGTGTTTTCCTCCTGGTCGATTTGGCCAAAGCCGATGTTCTCGCGCACGGAGAATTGGTAACGCACAAAATCTTGAAAGATGACCCCGAAGCGCTGATGCAAACTTCTCAGATCAAAATCGCGCAGGTCTACCCCGTCAATCAAGATCTGACCTTCCGTCGGGTCGTAAAGGCGGGTGAGAAGTTTGATGAGTGTCGTTTTGCCCGCGCCATTAAGGCCTACCAACGCAATGCGTTCGTGCGGACCAATCTTGAAGTTGATGTCTTTAAGCACCAGGTTTTCAGAACCCGGGTACTTGAAAGAGACGTTAACAAATTCAATCCCTTCACGGATTTCTTCTGGGGCTGGTATGCCGTTCTCTGGTTGGAGCAAATGCGGCTGAAGCTTGAGATAGGTAAGCAAATTGTCCAGGTAGAGATTGCTCTCAAAAAGCTGACTGAAACTGCTTAAGAGGCGCATCACAGAAGACTGCGACTGCCGGAAAATGGAAAGGAACATGGTCATATCACCGAAGGTGAAAGTCTTGGTGATCGTCCGCATGATAACCCAGGCATAGCTACCGTAGTAGGCAGCAGTCCCCAGCAAACCCCAGAGCAGGCTACTAAGCGTACTCTTTTGATTGATGGCCTTATCTTCCTCAAAGAACTTGGTGAAAAGTTGCTTGTAGCGTGCCAACAAAGGCGAACCCAAACCAAAGAGCTTTATCTCTTTAATGGATTCGTTGCCCGTGAGCAATTGTTCCAAATATGAGATCAGACGTGCTTCAGGGGCCCGGCGGGTGATAAGACGGAAGGATTTCTCTGCAAAAAGCGAGTTGGAGATAAAGTTTGGAATAGCTGCCAAAATGACTACCAGTGCGAGCCAGGGGCTATAACGGATCAAGAGCACGATCACAGAGATGAGAGTGATAGCTTGTTGGGCAACCTGCAATATGGCGTTGACGATGGAGAGCGCAGCCCGGTCCGCCTGGCGACGGGCGTTTTGAAGTAGGTCGTAAAAGACAGGGTCCTCAAAGAATTGCAAATCCAACTGGTTGGCTTTTTCAATGATGAGCGTGTTGACATGATTACTGAGCATCATACCCAAATTGCGATTGGATAAGCTTGAAAGCTGATTGAGGATCGAACTGAAGAGAACTAAGCCCAATTCCATGAGCAGGAAAGGCAGTACAGTTTGGAAGCCCTCAGCAACCGGTAAGCTTTGATTGGCAGCTGAAACAATCGCATCAACAATCAGTTTACCCACCCAAGCTTGAGCAGCCGGGATGAGCGCAGAAAGCGGGGTGAGCCCAAAGGCAATCAGGGCCTGCGTTTTACCGGCTTTCCAAACCAAACGGAAAGCTTCCGGTGTGTTGCGCAGCGAGCGCCTAAAATCCAGCCATTGATTGGCAAGTGATCCCTTATTACGGTTTGGGTCTATTGGTATGAACATAAAAGAGGTCTCCCCGGGTTAATTTGTGTGTATTGATGCAAAAAGGCAGTCTTCAAAATCAGTCAAGAAAAGAAGGCATAGGGCGCACATAGTGACAGGTGTAACCATTGGGGAGTTTCTGAAGGTAATCCTGATGATAGTCCTCGGCTGGCCAGAAAGTGGTAAGCGGCTCAAGTGTGGTTACTACTGGCGCTCGCCAGGCTTTACTTGTCTCCACACGCTGGATCATGGATTCAGCAGCTTTTTTCTGGTCTTCATTTGCGTAAAAAATGGCTGAACGGTAGGAAGTGCCGATGTCGTTGCCTTGCCGATTAAGCTGGGTGGGGTTGTGCATGCGAAAGAAGAAATCCAAGAGCTGGTCAAAGTTTGTTCTTTCTGGGTCGTAAGTGATTTGCAGGGCTTCTGCATGCCCGGGGTGGTTTTGGTAGGTGGGGAATTCGTTCTTACCGCCCGTGTAACCCACTTCGGTATCCGTTACGCCAGGGATCTGGCGAAAAAGTTCTTCCATACCCCAAAAACAACCCCCAGCAAGTACGATGGTTTCAGTCATTTGGCTCCTTTCCAGGGTCAGATAAAGATGATACAAGGCTTTGCAAGCCAATTACCCCTGGCATTGGTTTGAGTATACTATTCTCATGGAACAGAAACAAAACCCAAACCTTAGTCCCGAACAAAAAGCGGTGCTTTTCAACAAAGCTACCGAACAACCATTTAGCGGCAAGTACTTACGTCATCATGCCGATGGCACCTACACCTGCGCCAACTGTGGCGCGAAGCTCTTTGAGAGCGACCGCAA
>CAYMNM010000045.1:0-15905 GCA_964391795.1 uncultured Anaerolineaceae bacterium
GACACCCTCGCATATGCCAACCTTTCAAGGTCGAAAAGAACCTTAAAAAAACTCGCAGAGTGTCATCAATTTAACACTCCCATATTCTGACGGGAATAAGTTTTCCGCGTCCATCAATGATTAACTGCTGATTATACACACCACTTAACAATTTGTAAATATGATTGAAACATGTTTGTTAACAAACCTTAAGGATTTAATTTTTTACTTTACATTAATTAACAGTTTGGAATTGGACAAATTATGAGTTCCAATCGACAAACTGGAATCCAAAAATAAAAGGCGTATTGAGTGGTTTGGTGATTCTCCAAAGTATCAATAATGGCTCTCAAAAACCCAATATCCATTTTGTCAAGGTAAAATAGACTCAGCACCAATCGAAAGGAAACCCTACCATGAAAATCCTTGCCCACAAACAGGAGATATGTACCGGTTGCCGTATCTGCGAAGAAGCTTGTTCCGAATTTTATTTTAAACGCAACGACCGTAACTACTCCTCCATCCGCATCACCAACAATGACAATACTTTCCATGCCACAAAATGCACGCAATGCGGAGAGTGCATCAATATGTGCACAGCCAATGCCATCTATCGCGATCGAATGGGTGTTGTGCGTATAGACAAGAAAAAGTGTGTTGGATGCCT
This sequence comes from uncultured Anaerolineaceae bacterium, assembly GCA_964391795.1. Taxonomy (GTDB): domain Bacteria; phylum Chloroflexota; class Anaerolineae; order Anaerolineales; family Anaerolineaceae; genus Mesolinea. The sequence goes on from CAYMNM010000045.1 coordinate 647, forward strand.
TGCTTGTGTTGGTTTTTGCACTGAACTTTCCATGTTCTACGCTGATGACTTATCGGTACCCTTTAAGTGCGTGGCTTGCGGCGTTTGCGTAAAAGCCTGCCCTGAAGGTGCGCTTGAAATTTTGGTCAGTCAGGTAAAGGAGTAATATGGCCCGTAAAATCTTGAAAACCTACGAGTACGAACCCCAAAAGCTGACCCGCGGCTATACCCGAAAATCACTATATATCAATGTTGGTGATTTGTCTGTAATAGAAAAAGATGTTTCGCAGATGATGATCGACAAATTTGTGGGCGGTAAAGGATTTGACCTTTACTATCTCTGGCACGCAACTCGCCCGGAGACTAAATGGAATGATCCGGAGAATGAAATCGTGATGAGTGCTGGCCCGCTGGGTGGAATGACCCAATATTCCGGCACAGGCAAAACCTTGACCTGCGCCATTTCGCCCATGACGGACATTCCGATTGACAGCAACGCGGGCGGATATTTTGGCCCCTTGCTTAAGTTCTCAGGCTGGGACGCATTGGAACTGCAAGGAAAATCGGATAAGGACCTGGTAATTTTCATTGATGGCAACAAAGGCATTGTTCAAATCGAAGAAGATGATGGACTGCCCTCAGACACCCACCTTTTGAATGAAAAACTAACTTCCGAATACGCAGAAAATGAAGAGGACAAAGTCAATATTTCTGTGGTCTGCACCGGCAGCGCGGCTGAAAGTATCCGCTTTGGCATGTTGAATTTCTCATTTTATGACCCCCGCCGCAAGACCTGCCGGGTGAAGCAAGCTGGTCGTGGTGGACTGGGCACCATTCTTAGGGATAAGAAGATTCGCGCCCTCGTAGTGAAATTTAAAGGAATTACTCCAAATTTGAACGATGTGGCTGATATTTCCACCATCAACAAGATTGGCGTGAAGTATGCCAAACAGATTCATGACCTTGACCAAAAACAAAATGGCATGCGCAAAATTGGAACAGCAAACACGGTTTCGATCATGAACAAGTACGATTTGCTGCCCACACGCAACTTCCAAACTGGGGGAGACCCTGAAGCAGTGAAAATTGCCCCTGAAATTTTCATCAACAATTTCCTTACCCAGGGTATTCACGACGGCTGCTGGTATGGGTGTACGATGGCCTGTGCCAAAACAGCCGACCACTTTAAGTTACTTACTGGACCTTACAAGGACCAGTGCGTGACTGTGGACGGCCCCGAGTATGAATGTGTGGCTGGTTTGGGTGCTAACCTGGGCGTGTTTGACCCACGGGCAATTTTGGAGGAAAACTTCTACTGCGACACCTATGGTGTGGACCTTATCTCCTTTGCTACAACCCTGGCTTTTGTCATGGAGTGCTTCGAACGTGGTCAGATCAACCTCGAGCATACCGGCGGTCTGGACCTGCACTTTGGCAATAGCGCTTCGGTACTTGAAATATTGCATCAAATGTCACGAGGGGAAGGTTTTGGCGTGATTGTTGGGCAGGGAGTCAAGCGCTGCAAGCAAATATTCGTCGAAAAATTTGGGGCTGACCCGAAATTGCTGCAGGACATCGGTATGGAAGGGAAGGGTCTGGAGTATTCTGAATATTGCCACAAGGAAAGCCTGGCACAACAAGGCGGCTTTGCGCTGACGAATAAAGGTCCTCAGCATGATGAAGCCTGGCTGATCTTCATGGACCAGGTAAACAAGCAAATTCCAAGCTTTGAAGATAAGGCAGGTGCTTTGTTCTATTACCCGATGTTCCGCACCTGGTTTGGGCTCTGCGGTCTTTGCAAGCTACCCTGGAATGATATCGTACCGGCTGATAATGGCAAGACGGATTCCCCCGCAAAGGTGCCTGAGCACGTACAGAACTACGTGGACATTTTCAACGCTGTTACAGGCATGAAGATTGACAAGGACGAACTCATCCGCCAGTCGGAACGTGTTTACAACTTCCAACGCATGTTCAGCGTGCGCATGGGGCATGGTACCAGGGCGGAAGATTACCCACCATACCGGTCTATGGGTCCTGTAAGCAGAGAAGAATACATTTCCAGGCAGGAGATGTATGATAAGCAAATTCGGGAAATTCATGGTCAGGATCCGGAATCTTTGAGCATTGAAGAAAAGATGCGCATCCAACGCGAATACCGTGAGGATCAGTTTGAGCAATTAATGGACGCAGTATACAAGCGTCGAGGTTGGACCAATGATGGTGTGCCGACTGTGGAGCACCTTGCTTCGATTGGTATGGACCTTCCAGAGCTTGTTGCTGTTTTGGAAGCGCACAATAAAAAGGCAAGATGATAAAAGTCAATACTGAGGATCATCCTTGGAAAAAACCGCTCAGTGTGCAGGAACTACTGGATGAAAAAGGATACATCTTTCCGCATATCGTTGTGCACATTAATGGCAAGTATGTTGAGGAAGATGATTACCACAAGCAGTTGGTGCAGGACGGCGATGATGTAATGGTTCTGCACCTCATGGCAGGTGGATGATGGAATCTGGTCAGTATCTGCGTAATCACAAGGCTATCAGCCAGAAGGAACAACAAATTCTGGCTGAAAAGCGGGTACTTATTGCCGGTTGTGGAGGCTTAGGGGGCTATGTTATCGAGAGTCTTGGACGCATCGGGGTTGGTTGCCTCAGGTTGGTGGATAGCGACCTGTTTGAAGAAAGTAATTTAAACCGGCAGCTCTTAAGCTCTCACATGAACCTGGGTAAACCGAAAGTGTTGGCTGCAAAACAGCGCATGCAAGCAGTAAACCCAAATGTTGTTACTGAAGTTTTCCAGACAAGGATAAAAGCAGAAAACGCATTGCAAATAATGAAGGATTGCGACCTGGTAGTGGATTGTCTTGACAATATCCCTTCCCGAAAAATTTTACAGAAGGCTTGTGAAGAAGCTGGTTTACCGCTGGTTCATGGCGCGGTAGCAGGTTGGCGCGGACAGATCTGTGTGGTTCTGCCTGGAGCAAAACTACTGGACCAGCTGTATCCCGATCAACTCACAGAACATGGGGAAGAGGTCAGCGAGGGAACTCTGAGTTTTACTGCTGCAACAGTGGGTTCCATACAAGCTTCATTGGTAATCAGGCAATTCCTGCACCCTCTGGACTGGGGAAAGAAAGTCTTTTTAATTGACTTGGAAGAATCACTCTTCCAAATCATAGATCTCAAATAACTTGCAACGCTGCACTGAACCTGATATGTTCAGTGATGTAATTTTATTATTTAAGTCCAAGCTCAAAGCTTGAAATTTATGTCAGTCGCTATAGAATAAAAGTAGCACGAACTTAATTAATTTGACATAAATCATTACATCGTGGCAGGGCAAGGACAACCCTGCTGAAGGAAAGGTTTTTCATGACAGATAAGATAGTGGAAGTTCTCTCGACCATAGGGCTTCAAGAAAAACACATCAAAAAAATCCGCGAGGTTGAGCCCGCCATCCGATTAAGTGCATATTCCAGCAAGGATGCAGACTCGATCCCTCTGGAACTATGGGAAAAAGCAGAAGTCCTTTTAACTAGTGGCAGAAATCTACCTAAATTGGAGATGGTACCAAACCTCAGCTGGGTGCAGAGTTCTTTTGCCGGGGTGGAGTCTTTAATCAAATCTGACTTGGCTCACAAGCCCGGATTAACCCTGACCTCAGCTAGCGGCACAATGGTGGAAATGATGGGCGAGTATACGTTAATGGCCATGTTGATGCTGGCTCATAAAATTCCCGAAGTTATACAACTTCAACGCAAGAAGGAATGGGGAAATAACTTCAATAAGTCTCTTCAACCCCTGGATTTGCGCGGGCGAACCGTCGGAATTGTGGGGTACGGATCAATTGGGCGTGAAATTGCCAGGGTTCTTCAACCCTTTGGCATGAAAATTCTGGCAGCCAAGAAGAATTTGATGAAGTTGGAAGATGAAGGTTATACACCCGAAGGCATGGGAGATCCGCAGGGTAAACTTTTCACGCGGCTTTACCCAATTGAAGCCCTAAAAGGCATGTTGTCGGAATGCGACCATGTGGTGATTGCTTTACCACACACACCTGAAACCCATCACCTCTTTGATAAAGAAATATTTGAAGCCATGAAACCGGGCGCTTTTCTGGTGAATGTTGCCCGCGGTGGGGTTATCAAAGACGAAGATTTGGTGGCAGCTCTCAAGAGCGGCAAAGTAGGTGGGGCAGTACTGGACGTGTTTGAGCCTGAACCTCTTCCTGCAGATTCACCTTATTGGAATTTGCCAAACGTGATCGTTACTCCGCATATTTCGGGGGTTTCCGCAGATCTCTTGGATAGGGTGATTGACCTGTTCGTAGCCAATCTAAAGCGTTACCTGAATGGGCAAGCCCTTTTTAATCGCGTTAACCTGGATAGGGGCTATTAAGCCGGCTAATCTGGTGGGAAGTGGTTTTCAGTACTTTGCGCTAAGTTCTGAGCGAAAAAAACCTTGCATAGAACATGCGTTCACTGATAGAATCGAGTAATGGACCTCTTTGATTATTCGATGCAGGACCAGCTTGAAAAAGAAGCTCCCCTAGCTGCACGCATGCGCCCAAAAACTCTGGACGAAATTGTTGGCCAAGCGCACATCGTGGGGCCGGGGACCCTGCTGCGCAGGGCTATTCAGGCTGACCGTATGTACGGTTCAATCATCCTTTGCGGACCACCAGGCACTGGCAAGACCACATTGGCTCGGGTCATCGCCAATACCACACAGGCTCATTTTTCCAGCCTGAGCGCGGTACTGGCCGGCGTGGCAGACCTGCGCAAAGTTATTGAGGAAGCTACCGAGCGCCGCCGACTACACCGGCAGCGCACGATCCTTTTTGTTGATGAAGTGCACCGTTGGAATAAAGCCCAACAGGATGCCTTGTTGCCCCATGTGGAGACAGGCTTGCTCACTCTTATTGGCGCCACCACTCAGAACCCTTACTTTGATGTGATTAAAGCGTTGGTTTCGCGTTCACGAATCTTTGAGTTAAGATCTCTTAGCGATACGGACATTATCTACCTGCTTAAGCGCGCATTGGCGGATAAAGAGCATGGATATGGAACTTTGAAGGTAAATGTACACGTAGATGCCATGGCACATTTGGCTCGAACGGCCGGCGGGGATGCCCGTAATGCCTTGAACGCGCTGGAGTTGGCGGTGGAGACAACTGGACCAACGGAGGGTGTCATCCAGATTGACCTTGAGGTGGCGCAACAATCCATCCAAAAAAGAGCGGTCCAGTACGACAAGACCGACGACCAGCACTACGATACAATTTCGGCTTTTATCAAGAGCGTGCGGGGCTCAGACCCGGATGCTGCCCTTTACTGGCTGACCAAGATGCTGGTGGCTGGTGAAGACCCACGCTTTATCCTGCGGCGCTTAATTGTTCTGGCAAGTGAGGATATCGGCTTGGCAGATCCAATGGGAATTATGGTGGCCAATGCCGCTGCCCAAAATTTTGAGTATATCGGCATGCCGGAAGGCTGGTACCCAATCGTGGAGGCTACTTTATATCTGGCAACCGCGGCAAAATCAAACTCAGCCACGGCTTACTTTACGGTGCAGAATGAAATTGCTGAAAACGGCGCCAAGCCGGTGCCGGTGCATCTGATGGACCCCAGCCGGGATGCCAAGGGCTTTGGGCATGGGCAGGGCTATGATTACCCACACAGTCACGAAGGGCATTGGACTCCGCAGCAGTATCTGCCGGACGATCTGGTTGGTAAGCAATTCTACGAACCGTCTGACCAAGGCTACGAGAAGGAAATCCAGGCGCGCCTAAAAGCCTGGCGCGAAGGTCAAGTCGCTACAATCAAAAAGCCAAAGAAAAACAACAATTAAGGCGATTTTTTAGGTGACTTTCAAGCTGCGATCGCTGCTTGGTTCTGGGATTGACTTTTTCCATTAGACGAAAATATTGAAAATAAACATGGGACTCAGATACTTGGCTAAAAGTCAAAGCACTAAACATAAGGATTTGTAGATCTGAGAAAAGCGAAGAATCTGCACCTAATTGAACTCATCTGGCAGATCCTTCGCAAGGGAAGCTCAGGATGACTGATAACTAATCTCTCCCATTGAACAGAATAATTATCCAATCTGTAAGGTTATTCTTCGTCAGGTTCTTCAACAAAACCATCAATAATCGTCTCAATTTTGGCCATGACTTCATCGTTCAACATTGGTACTACATCAATGGCTTTCATATTCTCAACCACCTGCTCGGGGCGGCTGGCGCCAGTAATGACCGAAGAGACGTTCGGATTCTTGAGAAGCCAAGCCAAAGACATTTGCGCCAGGGAAACGCCCAGGTCCGCAGCGATGGGGGCAAGTTTCTCAGCAATGGCAATCTTGTCGCGGTTTAGTACAGACTCGCGCATCCACTGGTAAGCCGGCACTGTGGCGCGACTGCCTTCAGGCACTGCCCCGCCATTGTATTTGCCCGTCAACACGCCGGAAGCGAGGGGTGAATAGGTAGTGAGCCCGATGCCCGGATGTTCGTAGAGTGGGGCAAATTCCTTTTCTACACGGTTGCGATGCAGCAGGTTGTATTGCGGCTGTTCCATACTTGGTGGCAGCCAGTTGTGCTTTTCAGCAATCGCGGTGGCCTCAGCAATGTCGTGAGCATCCCAGTTGGATGTTCCCCAATAGAATGCCTTACCCTGGCGGATGACCTCATTGAAAGCCCATACTGTTTCTTCGATGGGGCATTCCTTGTCCTGGGCATGCGCATACACAAGGTCGATGTAATCGGTGTGGAAACGCTTGAGGGAGCGGTTTACAGCCTCAATGATGTGCTTGCGTGAAAGGCCTCGCTCGTTGGGGGTTTTGCCGCCTGCAAACACTTTGGTTGAAATGAGATATTGCTCGCGTGGGATGGCTAATTCCAGCAAGGCATCGCCCATGATTTCTTCAGATTTGCCCTGCATGTAGCCTTCAGCGTTATCAAAGAAGTTAACTCCCAGGTCAAAAGCGGTCTTTAGGATGGTCTTGGCCTTCTCAACATCCACCTGGTTTTGATAGGTTACCCAGGAACCAAGTGAAAGTTCAGAAATTTTCAGGCCAGATTTTCCAAGATGTCGATAGTTCATAATGCTCCTTATTTTGTTTTTAGTTTTTGTTCAAGCCAGGCTTTTAAAACCTGTGCTTGGTTATGTGTTTCATCTTTGGCCGCAAAGACCAGGGTTACGTTACTTGCTCTCAAAGCCTGCTTTATTTCGTCGATAAAAGCGATAGAAGCCGGGTTGGCATCCAATTCTACCTGGTAGGCAGCTGAGAATTCTTGGAAACGCGTAACCATGTGGCTAAAAACTTTTCTCAGCTCTTTACTGGGGGCGATGGCCTTAGCCCAGGAATACAGTTCAAGCGCCTCTTTGGTTTTGCCGCGCGGCCAAAGCCGATCGACAAGGATGCGCAGGCCATCGTCTTGATCAGGGGGCTCATAAGCGCGTTTGAGTTTTATCTCCGACATACTTCTACCCTTCTCAGCCTATTGTACCTGAGAGATCGACGTTGATTGACAAAGGTAGAAGCTAACTTTCGGTGTTTTGATAGGCTGGTGTTTCCTTTAAGAGCAGTTAGTGTGACCCCTTTCACTCTGTGGAGTGTTCAGGCCGGCAAGACTTTGGTTTTATCTTTACGAATTGCTGATAATCATGGAGACCACAGGTCAAGTTCTCGTGTCCGGTCAGGAGACCGGCACGATGAGAGATTAAGCGTGTGCAGAAGAATTGTAGACCTACGGTCAAGTTTTCCGTGCTCGGTCAGGAAAACGGCACGAGCTAAGAAGCTGTGGCATTTGGTTTTTATCCAGGACCGGTTGCCGAGTTGCTAATAGCGCTATCAGGTTCACAGAACTATTGGAAGCTTGCTGAACAATTATTAAAAATTCGTTGACCGCCTGCCACCCTTATGATATGATTCGTGCCTCGACGCCCCCATCGTCTAGTGGCCCAGGACGCGGCCCTCTCAAGGCCAAAACCGGGATTCGAATTCCCGTGGGGGCATCTCTTTTTAAGCAAAGTAAAGCTTATAATTCATTTTCAGATGCAGAGCAACCTCTACACGATTAATTACCCCAGAAATTCTCTATTTCGTGCTATCGCCAAACGTATCGTGCGCGTTTTATTAAAATTCTTCAGCCGCCTTTCGGTTGAAGGGCTTGAGAAAATTCCTAAGACTGGTGCCGTGATCCTGGCAGTGAATCATGTGCACGTCCTTGAAGTAGCCCTAACGGTCGCGATTCCCAAGCGCCAGGTTGAGCTGATTGGGAATGGTGACATTCCCTTTGACCCGGCGTATGGCTGGCTGGCGAATGCTTATGGCTTCATCCCCGTCCAGCGTGGTTCTCTTGACCGTAAAGCCTTGCGGATGGGCATGGATATCTTAAGGCAAGGCGGTGTTCTGGGGATCTTCCCGGAGGGCGGTATTTGGGATCAGGCCAATATGGATCCGCAAATTGGTGTCTCACTGATAGCCCAACGCACCCAAACACCTGTCATCCCCATCGCTTGCGGTGGGATGAAAGGTGTTATGGGTCGGATACTCAAGCTTAAGCGGCCGGTTATCAGCATGAAGATCGGAGAGACAATTGCGCCACCACCTGTTTCCGATGGTTATAACAAAGAAAGCCTCGAGTTACACGCCAGTCATATTTTGAGAATGATCCAGGAATTGCTGCCTGAAGGTGAGCGCCGCACCATCAGCGCGGATGAACAATACGCGGTGACCGACCTGGGGATGGATGGGGTCGAATTACTTGAAGAAAATATGCCTGAGACTGAAGGGCTGGTTTTGGCCAAACTGCTTTCCATGCCATCCTTTCTGGACATTCTTGATCGTAACCTGAAGATCCCGGTAGAGCCGATGCAATATCCGGAAAAACCTTGGACGGCAACACACTGGCGCAAGAGTATTGATTCTCTCTTAAATTATGACAACCAGAATCCCGGTTTCTTTCGTTACCGTTTTGGGGTTGAAGGTGGACTCCAAGTGAGTCCAGCGCTAAAGAGGCTGCGCATGTTCATTGAAAAAGCCAATGGCTTACGCAAAACCTTACGTTTACGAGTGCAACGTTCACGTCGCTTTAAGAATGGGGAAGTACAGACCACTGTTCTTGAGTACGAAATCCTGCCAGATAATTAAATAAACTGCCCTAACTGCGGAAAAAATGTATGTTGAGCTCGAGAAAAATTTTCCCCTCAAGATGTAAATTTAATATCTTTGATAGATAGCTGCGTTTCGCAGCGGCCCATGTATTCATTTTCTGAAAAGCTATAAGCAAGGTCAACGCGGGGCGGCAAACTACCGGCCAATTGCCCCATACCGAAAGCAATGGCTGGGAATTCCACCTGGCCAGCCTTCACGCGAAAGCGCAAATGTTTGCCATCTTTAGTAGGGTTGACGTTGCTAATAAGGCAATCGTAACTGCAAAAAAGTGCATCCGGATTGCCGCGACCTGTGGGTTGCAGAAACTCCATGGCTTTAAAAATTTCAGGGACGTCACGAGAGGTGAGCGCTTCCAAGTTTATGGGCATGTCGATTCGTAAAAAGGGACTTGGCCACGGTTCACCGATGCGCTCCAGTGCGATTCGGTTTATGCGGTCAACGAAAGCAGAGATATTGTCTTTTCTAATGGTTAGCCCAGCTGCTGCGGCATGACCGCCGTGCTTGACAAGCAAATCGTTACATTGGTCAAGGGCTGCATTGATATCAAAATCTTCAATTGAACGACAGGAGGCCTTTACATGATCTTCCCCTTCATAACCGATGATCGTGGGTTTGTAAGTGGCATCCACTACTTTTGAAGCTGCTATGCCTACCACACCCTCGTTGAAATCAGGAGAATAGACAAAAATTACATGCGTGTTGGGGTCTTCAAGTTGAGGTGACGCCAGGGTTTGCGTAATCACTGCTTCCATAATTTCCTGACGTTGACTATTCTGAGAATCCAGTTTTTGGGCTAATTCCCCAGCCTGACGGAGGTCGCGGGAAGTAAGAAGATCAAAGGCGGCCAGCGCGGACTCCAAGCGTCCGGATGCATTCAAACGTGGGCCAATTTTGAAACCTATATCCACGGCATTCAAGGTTTCCAGGCGGATACCACTTACTCGGCTCAGAGAGTAGAGTCCCTGGCGACTCACCTGACGGGCTTTCTGCAAACCCGCGTAGACGAGGGCGCGGTTCTCACCAGTGAGACTGACAATATCTGCTACGCTGCCGATGGCAACCAGATCCAGCCAATCTTCTGCTTTCAGACCAGCAGTTGGGAATTGCTGCAGATAAGCTTGAACCAATTTATAGGCGATGCCAACACCCGCGAATTCCTCGAAAGGGTATGTACTATCTCGGCGATGTGCATTGATAACCGCGTTTGCTGGGGGTAGTTCTACATCCAGTTCATGATGGTCGGTGATGATTACATCCATACCCAAATCACGAGCATGAGCAACTTCAGGAATTGAACGAATCCCACAATCCACCGTGATAATTAAACGGGTTTTCTCGCTTGCCAACTGGTCCATGGCTTCGAGGTTAAGGCCGTAACCTTCCTCAGAACGGCTGGGAATGTAAACGCGGGCTGTCAGGCCAAGGGCGGCAAAGAATTCGAAAAGCAGGGAGGAAGCAGTTACCCCATCCACATCGTAGTCGCCATAAATGGCAACCTTGCCCCCGGCGTTAATCGTACTGTGGATGAGTTCAACCGCGGTTTGCATGTCCTGTAGTTGAAAGGGGTCGGTATCGCTTGAGACTTCTCGGGCGACATAAGCAAAGGCGGCTTCGCGATTTCGTATCCCGCGGTTATAGAGTAACTGACGCAAAAAAGGGGAAAAGTTTTGCAGCTCCTGGCCGATTTCAGCAGGAATCTCCGGTGCAATTTTCCATTCTTTACTCATGCGCGGTTTTGTGTTCATTGGCTTGCTCCTGCCCAATTGTAACTGAAAGCAGTGGTATAGCCTTAGGTTTCTTGCATTCTCTTTTCTTGGGCAACATAAGGCAATGCTTTTGCAAAGTTTTAAAGATTGAGAGGCCGGGTGTGGTAAAATGCCGTTATAAACACCCGTTCGGAGGCAATTGCATGGCAAAAAAAGCAGGTACAGAAAAAGTGGTTTCAAGTTTTGAGGTTAAGAAAGGCCTCGCTGAAATGCTCAAAGGTGGCGTGATCATGGATGTGGTCACTGCTGAGCATGCACGCATCGCAGAAGATGCGGGTGCATGCGCGGTCATGGCCTTGGAACGTGTACCCGCAGACATCCGGGCTACAGGGGGTGTTGCACGCATGTCGGACCCTGAGTTGATCCTTCAAATCATGGATGCTGTCTCCATCCCGGTGATGGCAAAAGCCCGCATTGGCCATTTTGTGGAAGCCCAGATCCTGGAAGCCCTTGGCGTCGATTACATTGACGAGTCTGAAGTGTTAACCCCGGCTGATGAATCCTTCCACATTCATAAACATGATTTTAAAGTGCCGTTTGTGTGCGGTTGCCGCAATCTTGGTGAGGCGTTACGCCGCATCGGCGAAGGCGCTGCCATGATGCGCACCAAGGGTGAGGCTGGAACTGGCGACGTGGTGGAAGCAGTTAAACATGCCCGCCAGCTCTTCGGCGATATCCGCGTTTTGCAGAGTCTGCCAGAAGAAGAAGTGATGACTTTTGCCAAGAACATCGGTGCGCCATATGAGCTCTGCCTGGAGACACGCAAACTTGGCCGTCTGCCCGTGGTGAACTTTGCAGCCGGTGGCATTGCCACCCCAGCTGACGCAGCCCTGATGATGCAATTAGGCGTCGACGGCGTTTTTGTGGGCTCTGGAATCTTCAAATCCGGAGACCCGGCTAAACGTGCTTCCGCCATTGTGAAAGCAACAACCCATTATAACGAGCCCAAATTGCTGGCAGAAATCAGCCGCAATCTAGGTGAAGCGATGGTTGGGCGCACAGTTGATAGCCTATCGGATAGCGATAAACTGGCTGTCCGCGGCTGGTAACCCAGAAGAGAGCACTCCTTGATCATTGGTGTCCTCGCCTTACAAGGCGACTTTCGAGAGCATCGTGCAGCCCTAACAAAACTAGGCGTTGAAAGTTGTGAGGTCAAAGCCAACGAAGATCTTGTCAACCTGGACGGCCTGATCATTCCAGGAGGTGAATCAACCACCATGGGAAAACTAATGGTGGATTATGGCATGATAAAACCGCTGCAAGATTTTTCCAAAACACATGCTATGTGGGGAACTTGCGCGGGGGCGATCCTGCTTTCAAAAGACACCGGCCGACAGCAACCCTTGCTTGGGCTGATGGATTGCGATACTACCCGCAACGCTTTTGGTAGGCAGGTGGATTCGTTTGAAATTGAGATTCCAGTGCCATTTCTTGACCCTGCCAAACCAGATTATCACTTGACATTTATCCGCGGACCTATCTTTAACCGCATTTATGGAAACGCGCAAGCTTTACTGAAATTACCTGACGGGAAGATAGTGGCGGTACAGGATGGCCACTTGCTGGGTACCTCCTTTCACCCTGAGTTGACCAATGATTTGCGCTTCCACCGTTACTTTGTGGAGATGGTAAAACGGACCCGCGCCAGCTGACCCTGCCCGATTTGCCGCTGCTACTAAAAAGCACGGCACGGCTGCAAAGCCTGGACACTTATCGCTTCTACACGCGTGGAAATCCTCTCAACACACACAATCTGCTGGCTTTTCTCAACCCTTCATCAACTGTTAAGACTTTGATCCTAAGCGAAGATGGCCGACGGAGTTACATTCAGGTACGTGTGGAGGATGGAAGAGCACGGGCCCAACTGGATTATCTCGTTCCTGGTGAAGGGGCTGAAAGCCTGAATTCAGTACTGTTGGAAGCTGCCATCAAGGTTGCTGGAGCTTGGGGTGCCCAGGTTTTGATGGCTGATCTATCCTCAGAATCTACCTGCCAGGCAACTTTCAAGCGATCAGGCTTTATTTATTGGGCAAGACAGAAAATATACCGTCTTCGACAAACAAAAATCAGCCCGAACCTACACGACTACAAGTGGCGCACCTGGACCAGTACAGACGTTCCCGCGCTTGAATCTGTTTACCGCAGTCTGGTTCCGGGTCTGTTTCAACCTATTGAACAGCTTACTCGTAAGGCCAGGTTGGGTCTGATTCTTCAGGATAAAAACGGAAAATGTCTTGGTTTTGTGGATTATGACGAAGGCCCAAAAGGTATCTGGATGCAGCCATTTTTGCTGCCCGAATTGAATAACACGGATCTACTCTTCGATATGTTGGCTGCTTTGCAGTCGCTTCGGAGCGTTCCCATTTACTTGAGTGCCCGTTCTTATCAACCCTGGGTGGACGTGCTTGCCCAAAATTCAGGTGCTGAGTTACTTTCAGAGCAGAACCTGTTGGTAAAATATCTTGCTGCCCCTGTGCCGGCAGCTGAAGCTCTAAAGAATTTCAGGTTGGAAAAAGGCAGAATTGAAAGCAGCATTCCCATGTGATGGGTTGTTCCAAAAAACTTCCAGCGGTTGCAATGATTCAAAAGATTCAAAGTAATTACAGCGTTAATGCCTGTCAACGGGCTATATCTTATCCAAAAAAGAAGATGGCAAAGGATTATCGCGAAATGCTTGCTTATTTGGCTCTAAGCTTTAAAATTAGGACGTACGTATTTAGATCGGAGATTGAAACTTTACATGACAAATAACCAACAACGAATAACTGACGATTTGGACGCCATGCTCGCAGTTTTTCCTCCTGAATTGGTGCAAGCTGTCCACTCACGCGACCACTTTGATCAGTTAATTGAAGTAATTCTTGACCTGGGTAGAAAACCCAGCGCGCGTTTCTTTAATCAAGAAGTTACTCTATTACCCAGGCCTGTCAACCAGGAAGATTTGGACTATGTAGTCACACGCATAGGCGATTTTGACGCGGATAACAGGGCTGGTATGGAACGCACACTTCACCGTATCTCAGCCATTCGCAACCGCAGAGGCAAAATTGTGGGGCTGACTTGTCGGGTTGGGCGCGCGGTGTATGGCACCATTGACATCATCAACGACTTGGTTGAGAGTGGCGAGTCCATTCTGATCCTTGGGAGACCTGGTGTAGGTAAAACAACAATGCTAAGAGAGGCTGCCCGCATTCTGGCTGAATCCAAGCGCGTTGTGATTGTAGACACCTCCAACGAAATTGGTGGCGATGGGGATGTACCGCATCCGGCTGTAGGTAACGCCCGGCGTATGCAGGTACCAAAGCCATCCTTACAACACGAAGTGATGATAGAGGCTGTTGAGAACCATAACCCAGAAGTGATTGTGATTGACGAAATCGGGCGTGAGTTGGAAGCTTTGGCTGCGCGCACGATCGCAGAACGCGGTGTTCAATTGATTGGTACCGCGCACGGCACCGCGCTGGAAAACCTTTTGATGAACCCAACATTATCAGACCTGGTGGGTGGCATTGAATCTGTTACGCTTTCTGATGAAGAAGCTCGCAGGCGAGGCACTCAGAAAACCGTTCTTGAGCGGCGTTCGCCTCCCACGTTTACAGTCCTTGTTGAGATGCTAACCCGCGATCGGGTAGCGGTACATCTTGATGTCGCCTCTGCGGTGGATTCCATCCTACGGGGTTATCCAATTCCTGCCGAGGAACGCTACTGGGATGAAAAAGGAAAGATTCGGTCAGTGAAGGCTGCTGCTCCAGCAGCACCAACAGTCTCGCAATCTTTAAAAACGAGAAATGGCATGGAGAAATCGCCTTTTCAACGCTCCAATACCAGTTTCCAAAAGAACGGTGCTTTGTCTGAACGTGAAGCCAGACAAAAATATCCCGCCGCTTACACTGATAGACAAAATGGCCCTGAGAAGGATGCTGAACGTAACTTGAGCGCTTTCTTCATGGAGGAACCTTACGACCAGTTGCAGGTACAGGCTGGCCCAGAGGTCAAGAATATTTATGCTTATGGGGTCGCCCGCAACCGCTTAATCCAGGTAATCAAAGCCTTGAATGTGCCTGCCCGGGTGGTGCGCACGCCTGAAGAAGCTGACACCTTTGTAACACAGCGGCGTTATTACCGGGAGCACTTACAGCCAATTACAGAGGCCGAAGCGAGAGGGCTGCCGATATTTGTGATCAAATCCAACACGGACGGTCAGATCGAGCAGTTCCTGACAGATCTATTTTCTTTGAGGCCTGCATCGGAATCTATACCAGCTTATAATGAAGCCTTGAGTGAAGCTGAAGAAGCCATCCAGCGCGTTTATGCTGGAGAAAAGTATGTGGA
>CAYMNM010000046.1:0-6859 GCA_964391795.1 uncultured Anaerolineaceae bacterium
AAGATAGGGATAATCATCTGTGACCGATACCGGACCTGCGCTGGCGGTAAATGCTTGCGTTCAATCCAAAATCGAGAGGGAGCCTTTAGTGTTTACACCGATTCAGATGTCGAATTGGTGGGTTATACCACTTGCAATGGATGCCCAGGTGGAAATATCGAGTACGCCGGCGAAGAAATGGTCAAAAACGGTGCCCAGGTGATTCATCTGGCAACCGGATTGTTGGTGGGTTACCCACCTTGCCCATATATAGATACATTTAAAAGTTTTTTGGAAATTCGCTATGGAGCAAAAGTTGTCATGGGAACGCACCCAATCCCACAAAAATATCTGGATTTGCATACAAAGCTAGGCACCTGGGATGATCCCGCGTGGAAAACACGTCTTTCTGCAACAATGACAGATGAATCCACCCGGAGAGCCTACAACTAGTAGAAAGGCCTGAAATGATCGCGTTCGGTCCTGTTCCTTCACGTCGTCTGGGTTACAGCCTTGGTATCAACCATATACCAGCCAAACACTGTTCATATTCTTGCGTTTATTGCCAGGTTGGTAGAACAACACAGATGGAGGTTGAACGCAAAGAGTTTTTCCCGGTCGACCAAATACTTGGTGATGTCGAAAGAAAAATCATTGAGTCTTCCAAAACAGGAATTGAGATCGATTACTTAACCTTTGTTCCGGATGGCGAACCAACGCAGGACAAAAACCTCGGCAAAATCATAGAGAAATTAATCCCTTTTGGAATACCAATCGCTGTCATCTCAAATGCTTCTCTGATTAATCGTCAGGACGTCCAAGAAGAGCTTTTGCGAGCAGATTGGGTCTCTCTTAAAGTCGACTCAGTAGATGAGCCCGTTTGGAGAAAGATAAACCGCCCTCATCATGGACTATCGTTGACGCATATTCTCAATGGTATGCTTTCCTTTCGGAAAATCTATCATGGGGAATTGGTTACAGAATCAATGTTGGTATCTGGTTTGAATGACAACAAAATGGAAGCTCGCCAATTAAGCAACTTCCTTTTAGAACTGCGGCCATTCAAGTCATACTTATCCATCCCCACCCGTCCACCCGCTGAGCAATGGGTAACTACTCCTTCTCCTGATGCCCTTGAAGAGGTCTTAAGGGTTTTTTCCGAACGTATGCCTGTAATGGATTTGCTATTCGAGGATGAAGTCGGGGAGTTTTCCTCCACAGGGGACCTTACCGAGGATATACTTGGCATCACAGCTGTACACCCCCTGCGAGAAAAAGCTCTAAAAGAAATGATCGCAACTGCTGGAGGAAATTGGGAACTTATCTACGATTTGTTAGCAGCGGGAGAAATTTCCTGCATTAATTATCGGGATGAGAATTATTATCTGCGTCAGAGTAAAAATAAAGCGAAAAGGATTGACAATTAGAAAATGATTCCTGACTTATCTCCTCTCATAAATATCCTTTTGCTTAGTTTCATGGCAAGTCTTGGTACCGGTTTGGGTGGCTTAATTGCCATCATCAGGCGGCCTGGCAAAAGAACCTACGGCCTTCTGATGGGGATAACTGCCGGAGTCATGATTTGCCTTTCCTTTCTGGATTTGGTCAACAAATCCTGGGAGTTGGCTGGCCCATGGACGGCAACGATTGGTTTTACGATTGGTGCGACCTTCATGTTCTTACTCGATCATTTTGCCCCCCATATCCGCTTTGGTGAAAAAGAAGTGCGTGAGGCCGAAAATGTATCAAAGGACATACCCACTGGATACTTACATGGCCGCAGAAGACGATTTGGTCAAAATCAAGCCCAAGGTGAACATCTCAATATGCGATTAGTCAACACGGGTTTGCTTCTGGCAGTTGGCATTACCCTGCATAATTTACCCGAAGGAATTGCCCTTGGCGCTGGTTATTTACACAATCCCCAGTTTGGATTGTTTATTGCCGTTGCCATCTTGCTGCACAATATTCCTGAGGGGATAGCGACAGCCTTGCCCCTTTGCAAAGGCGGCATGTGCAAATGGGACGCTTTCAGAGTGGCATTTTTCTCCGGATTTGCTGAACCGGTTGGGGCTCTCTTGGCAAGCCTTTTCCTGGTAAATTTCCAACAATTGGTTCCTGGAGCGCTGGCCTTTGCGGGTGGTGTTATGGTATTCATCACCCTGGATGAACTAATTCCCACGGCCAGGGAATTCGGGCATGAGCACTACGTCGCGATTGGAATTATCCTGGGGTCCATCTTTGTTTTTGTACTTTCCGGAATTTTCCAAATCTAATTTCTGAGACTGTAAAAGCGTTGGAGATAAGGTAACACAAGTTCTGCACATTTATTAAGCGTTGACATCAGACGGTATTTTTTTGATCAACACTGAAAAGCCACAACTTAAAAGTTTCATAAGTGTGTAAATGAAATGCGGCTTTTTGCCAGTCTGTTAATGAGGATAATTTTCCAGCAAGCCTCATCAAAAAAATGACTCAAATTGGATGACTCTTATTCCTTGATGCAGCAGTATTTATCAATTTGTAGCAATGTAAAAATTCAGAATACAAGCCCTTGCATAAACCCCTATATTAAAGGAAGGCATTCAATCAGCACGCGGTGCTAATCCAGATGTACCAACCCCACCCGCAAGGCATAAAGCGTGGCTTGCGTGCGGCTGTTGACATTGATTTTGCGGAAGATATTGCCCACGTGAGCTTTAACTGTCTTTTCAGTAATGTTCAGTGCCAGGCAAATTTCCTTATTCGAGAAACCCTGAGCAACCAGCTTCAGCACGTCTTCTTCGCGGGAAGTGAGAGATGGCATCACTTCCAATTCTTCTCCATCTTCGGCCAACTTGAGAGCGATTTGCTTTGAGAGCTGTATCTGCCCTTCTACAGCGGCATGAATGGCACTGCAAAGTTCTTCCGAGCGAGTGTCTTTTAGCAGGTAACCGCTCGCCCCTGCCCTTATGCACTGGCTGATGATGTTTTCATCGACAACACTCGTAAGGATGATCACTTCTGTATCGGGGAATTCCTGGCGGATGGCCTGTGTGGCTTCCAAACCATCCATCAGAGGCATCAAAATATCCATTAGAACAACGTCAGGGCGCAGAGTTTCTACCAGCTTGAGGGCTTCAATTCCATTAGTGGCCTCCCCTACTACCATCAGTTCGGGGTCAAACTCCAAGTAAAGGCGCAGTCCTTGCCGGATAATTCCATGGTCGTCAACAATCAGAATTCGGATAGGCATGGTTGTTTCAGTTTTAAATTATAAGGGATTAGTCTTCAATCAATACTGGACTAAAGACTTAGAAAAGAATTAGACCTTATCCGCTTTCGTGATTAGCTTAAGTTTTCTATACTATTAGAGGCTTAATCGAGCTGTTTTTTGCGTTTGCTCTGTCTAAATATAGTTTTCATTTTAAATTGAGAGGGTTCAGTTGGAAAAGCACTCCATCTCCAAAATTTGGATCTATCAACACAAAAGCAGACAGGTAGTTTGCTAATGTCAGCTCTTGGTTCTCAGACCCCTGCCACCCCACTGGTTGAGACAGTGACAAGCGGGCTTGCACCAGTGCAAGGAGCAGTTGGAGATCTAAACGCGCGCTTTTTACAAATTGAATTACAACGCATCAACTTATTTATCCTCAAATATTTCCTTGGCCAAAATAATCTAAATGAAGCTTTGCCCGAGGGCTTCAAAGGGCTGGCATTCGATCGGGAGGAAGTCTTCCAGACTCTGGCAAAAACCGATCAGAGTGACTTCTTGCCGAGCCTGGACCAGAATTTGCTCGAAGACCTGCGCAAACGTTCGGAGACGCTCCTCGATGAGTCCTCCGCACTCACAACAGCTGGTTTCCAACCAAAATTGTACCGGCTGGTTGAGACACTCCAGCTTTCTTCAACGGAATACCATGCCTTCCTGATCTGCCTGATCTCCGCCTTCCATTTAGGGTACGAACGGGTTTTTGGTTATCTGAACGATGATGTCACCCGCAAATATCCCAGCCGCAATCTGATCATCCAAATACTTCAGACGGGTGAAGACGACCAAAAGGAGCTCTGGAACTCTCTGTTGCCTGAATCCAGCTTACTCAGAGAAGGCCTCATTGTCGCTATCCCCGACCAAGAAGAAACGGTTGATCTTAAGACCAGCTTTTTGGTCGCCCCGGAATTAGTCAATTGGCTGGCCGGTAAATATGAAGCACCCAGAGTTTTGGCCGGTGCTGTTCATATCTCCACTGCGCACGAAATTGACTCCATGCTCGTTGAGCCAGAAATTGCGGATTACGACCCGGCTATCCTCAACGAGCACAAACCGTTGATAATCCTCTCCGGTCCGGATGAAGCCATCGCGGTTTCTTCCGCCAAAGCGCTCATCCGTGCCTTGCACCAGACTGTCTTCGAAATCGATCTGGAAAGCTTGAAAGCCACAGAGAACCTGAACGCCCCCACCTTGAGCAAGTTGCTGAGGGATGCACGCCTCAACGAGGCTGTTCCGTTATTGCGCAAAGGGGAACTTACCCTGGCTGCCGATGAGGCCCAAACCAAAGCGCTTTTCAGCGCCTTACTGAACTACCCCGAAGTTGCCATCCTTTGCACTGCGGTGAATCCGCAACCCTTACTGACCAATGCCTGGCCTTCCAAGCCAGTCTTCAGATGGAACCTGTTGATGCCGGATAGCCCCAAACGCCATAAGATCTGGCTAAGCCTGCTGGCTTCCGGCGAGGCAATCTCCGCTGAGCAGCTCAATTTTGTCGCTGACCAGTTTGTGTTAACCAGTACACAAATCCACCAGGCCTGGGCTCTTGCCCGCGATACTGCCTTGCAGATGGCCCGCCCACTGCAGTTGGGGGACCTCTACGAAGCCGCCCGC
Source organism: uncultured Anaerolineaceae bacterium (assembly GCA_964391795.1). Lineage (GTDB taxonomy): Bacteria > Chloroflexota > Anaerolineae > Anaerolineales > Anaerolineaceae > Mesolinea. The sequence goes on from CAYMNM010000046.1 coordinate 4,841, forward strand.
CAATGCTCAAGCCACCAGCTGGACCAACTGGCCGTCAAAGTGGAACCGCGGTTCGGCTGGGACGACATCATTCTGCCCGAGGATGAAATCGCTGCCCTGCACGAGATAGTCTCCATGGTACGCGACCGTACGCTGGTGCTGGAGACCTGGGGTTTAGGCAGAAAACTGGTTTCTTCCAAGGGGGTCTCATCCCTCTTCGCGGGAGAACCCGGCACTGGTAAAACACTGGCTGCTCAGGTGATTGCCAGAGAATTGGGGATGGACCTTTATAAAATCGACCTCTCAACCGTCGTCAGTAAATACATTGGCGAGACAGAAAAAAACCTGGAACTAATTTTTACCCAAGCCCGCAATAGCAACGCCATCCTTTTCTTTGATGAGGCTGACGCCATCTTTGGTAAGCGCTCAGAGGTAAAGGACGCACACGACCGCTACGCCAACATCGAAGTAGGCTACCTGTTGCAGCGCATGGAAAGTTACGACGGTATCGTCATCCTGGCCACCAACCTGCACGCCAATATGGACGAGGCTTTCACCCGGCGCCTGCAGTTTGTAGTTGATTTCCCCTTCCCCGACCAGTCCCAACGGGAAGCCATCTGGAAAGTTCTCTTTCCAGCCGAAGCGCCTTGCGCCGAACAAATTGATTTCCATTATTTTTCAGAGCATTTTCGCCTGGCTGGTGGAAACATCCGCAATGTGATTGTTTACGCGGCATTTCTGGCAGCCAGCGAGCAAAAGCCGATTTCCCACAGGTACTTGATTCACGGAATAAGACGAGAGTTAAGGAAAATGGGCCGCTTGATAGACGAGAAAGAGTTCGAAGTCTTCGAGAAAGGGCGCAAGTGATGTCAGCATCAACGGTTGATTTGGATAGAAAACAAAAACAAGTCTCCTCCGCAAAGGTTCTGAAAAACACCCTTGTGGCGAAAGCAAATGGATACTCCGATAAGGTCGGTATCGGCATGGCCATTACGAATCCGCTTCAAGCTCAGCCGGCGGATCTACTAAAACTGAATCATCTGGTTGGCAACCAAGCCGTCAGCCACATGATCCAGGCAAAGTTGCGTGTGGGGGCAGCTAACGATGCATATGAGAAAGAAGCTGACCGTAAAGCCAGCGAAATAATTTCGAGCTCTGCGTCTGAAGGGATCCTACAGACAAAAACTAAACGACCCGCCATCGAGGAAGATTCGCTCAGAATGAAGGCTAAGTCTTCCCTTAGCGATGGTTTCGAAACTGAGGAAGATCTTGAAAAACGTATCCGGCAGCAAACCCGTTCTGGTAGCGGTTTGCCATCCGAGTTGCGTTCATTTATGGAAAAACGTTTCCAATCTGATTTCAGCCAGGTGCGCATCCATCAGGATCAGACTTCATCTCAACTGAACGACCAAATCAACTCACTAGCCTTCACCCATGGCAAGCATGTGTTCTTCAACGCAGGTCAATTCCAACCTACCACCCACTCAGGCAAACGCCTGCTGGCGCATGAATTAACCCACGTGGTGCAACAGAACAGTGGTGCCGCTGGCAATACTGTGCAACGCTTCCTGGGTTTAGACTATTTGCGCAAAAAGTGGACCAGCCTGCGTGGCGCGCCACCCACACCTGGTACGCCGCCACCAACTCAGCAAGGTCCTGGCACACCGCCCATGCCTGGTTTGCCCACTCCAACACAGCAAGGTCCTGGCACGCCAGACCCGCAAGGCCCTGCACCCAGACCACCCGTACCAAACAAGCCGCTGCCTGTACCCCCTCAACTCAGCAGCACAGCTCCCATGCCAGCCCGGCCGATCAAGCCTTTGCCTGTACCTCCTCAACTCAGTAGCCCTGCACCTAAGCCACCACGGCCAAACAAGCCGCTTCCTGTACCTCCGCAACTTAGTAGCCCCGCACCCAAACCACCACGGCCAAACAAGCCGCTGCCTGTACCTCCGCAACTTAGTAGCCCCGCACCCAAGCCACCGCGGCCAAACAAGCCGCTGCCTGTACCTCCGCAACTTAGTAGCCCCGCACCCAAGC
>CAYMNM010000046.1:6959-15718 GCA_964391795.1 uncultured Anaerolineaceae bacterium
CGGCCAAACAAGCCGCTGCCTGTACCTCCGCAACTTAGTAGCCCCGCACCCAAGCCACCGCGGCCAAACAAGCCGCTCCCTGTACCTCCGCAACCGGGTGGTCCAGCGCCCAGGAACTATGCACAAGAAACCGGTTTGGAACGGGCAATCGGGAAAACTGAGGACGAACGTGTTGGTATGGGTCTTTCACTGCTGGACGCAACCGGCCAAAGTATCGGCCTCGGCGCCAATGATACGGAAGATAAATCCAAAGCTGACGAGCGTGCCTCACAAGCTTCCTCCGGCATTGGGATCATCACGGGCTCTGCACAAACCCTGCTGAGTGGCGCTTCAGCGATCAAATCGGGGATGGGTGGCTATCGCGCCTATCAACTCTACCACCAGGCTTCTACCGCCAATGGCGGAAAAGGCAACCGTGCCCAGATGAGCATGGCCAGGCGCCTGGCTCGCCGCTCAGGTCTTGGCGGTGCCCAGGCCGGTTTTGGAATGGCCTCCGGTATTACAGGTATCACCAGCAGTGGTCTCGGGTTGGCAAATAACGAAGATGCTTCCAGCACTGCCAGTGGTGTGGGAGGGGCCATCAGCACCGGTGGCGCTATCTTAGGCGGAGTGCAATCCCTCTTTTCCTGGCGCAGTGGGTACCGAAGAAAACAAGCCTCCCAAGCCTTTACCGGGGCAACCCGAAAAGACGAATCGGACCCCAGCAAGACGGTGGCAAACTCTGAACTGACCCAACGCATTGCCCAGCAAGTTAAGGAAAACCAGGGACTCTCCCGAAAAAAGGCGGGCTTTGCCGCCAGCCTCTTAGGTGGCGCTTCTGGCATCTTTGGCATGGCTAAGGGCTTCGGCAAACTTAGTGGCGGGGCAGGTGACGCGGTCGGTACAGTCGGTATGTTGCTGGGTCTGGGCAGTTCCATGCTAAGTGGTATTAGTTCAATGGTCTCAAAACGCAAGGGAAATGCCAAAGTCGAGAAGCAAAAGGCAGATATGGCAGCCATGGATGCCAAAATCAATCAAAAACAAGGCGAAATCACACAGTGCGAAAAAGACGTTGCCGACCATACTGACTCTCTTGCCAAATTTGAGGCTTCCCAGAAAGAAGTTGAAGAAAAACTCGCCGATTTGAATAAACAAAAGGGCGAAGCGAATAGTGATAAGGCTGCCATTGAAAAACAGATAGCCGCACTCACCCGCGATTTACAGACCGTGAATCGGGCAATCTCAGAGGTAAAAGCCTTGCTGAATGACGCCAAAGGAAAACTCACAGCTGCCAACACCGCCATGCAAAGCCTTCAAGATCAGAAGAAGTCCCTGCAGATGAGCGGTATGGCTGTTGACCCAGACGCAGCGGCTGAAGCCATCAGACAGGAGCTTGAAAAGGCAGATGAGAGCCAAATCGATAAAAGCCTGATCAACTTTGTGGAGAGAGTACTGGGTATTCCCAAGCCAGTAGAGTTTGTGAAATCAGATCCTGAAATGGCACAGCAGATCATCAAAGAAAAAATAAATAAGACGGTGGGCTAAGCAAACGCCCAGCCAGAAGCAGATAGGAAACCGAATGAGTCATTTACTGGAAAACCTTCAGAAACAACTTGAGCAGCAGGGTCTAAACGCCATCTTTTCAGAAGCGGATGCCTCTACGCCCTTCCCAAAACTGACCCAGGCTATTTCACTGCCTGACCTTAACTGGGACCTGAAGATTGAATTAATGTTGGTGTCAGATCTGTCTCTCGGGCAAACTGACGAGCAGCCAGATGAAGAGGATGATCTCGAATTTCTACAGTTTTTTGTACCGCTGCCGTTTACGGTCGCGGGAGCCCAGGCTGCTGAAATGGCCCGCTTGGTGGGGTTAATCAACAATTTTGCCCCACTGATGGGCTTTGCCTACAACGAATCGGGCGGCTTGGTTTACTTCAGGCATCTTCTGATTATTGTGGGCGGTCAGATTGACCCTGAGACTGTGGAGGTAAGCCTGGATACGATCCAATATCTTATTGATACATTTGGTGCCGCCCTTCAGGATTTGGCTTCAGGAGCCCGCAATCTTGAAAAGATAATTGATGATGACATTTTGTGGAAGTAGACCATGATCGCGGATATCGATAAAGCCATGCGCGAATTTCTCTACAAAGAAATTCCGCTGCGCAAAAACGAAGTGGAAATCAGCTTTGACCAACCCAAACGGGAATGGTCCGCGCGCCTGACCAAACCAACCATCAATCTCTACCTCTTTGATCTGAAGGAAAACCTGGATTTGCGCGGTTCGGAACAATGGGTCCGCAAGGACCTGGAAAACGGCCTGGTGGAGTTGCGCCGTAACCCGGTGCGTGTGGACCTTGAGTATCTGATCACGGCCTGGACTAAAGAGGTGGTGGATGAACATCAGCTGCTTTCCAATGTGCTGGTGCTGCTTCTGCGCACACCCATTCTTTCAGATGACTTTCTGCCGGACCATCTCAAAAATCCAAACGTTCCTATCCGGCTTGATGTTGCGCAGACTGATGTGCTGGCAAACCCAAGTACGCTTTGGAACACGCTTGACAACGTCTTTAAGCCAGGCATACGCCTGAAAGTTACCTTATGCATTGATCCTTATCAGCCGCTGCTTGTTCCCGCGGTCAGTACTACGGAGATCAGTTTCAAGCAGAATCCAAGTCCGGAAAAGAGTGAAACCCAAAAGGAGGGCGCATTTGAGTCAAAAGCCTACTTTGCAGTACGCGGAAAAATTCAGAGTCAGAAGTATTCATTACCGACTCTCAGCCTGATTTTGGCTGAAAGCGGTAAAACAATTCATTTGACCGAATCAGGTGAGTTTGCCCTGACACGCCTTGACGAGGGGGAATACCACCTCGAAGTAAGCGCCAATGGCCGCTTGCTCAAGCGTCAAAAGATCGTCGTTCCCTCTGCGGTTTACGACTTCGAGCTATAGAAAGAGAGGGGAGAGCGGGAAGAAAACACACAGGAAGAACGGTCAAAAGTCAACTAAAAATTAGTTTAACCATTGAGGAGTGTTTTTATGCCAGAATATCTTTCGCCAGGTGTATACGTCGAAGAAGTCGATCGAGGTCCTAAACCCATCGAAGGCGTCGGAACTGCCATGGCAACCTTTATCGGCTTCACTGAAAAAGCTGAACTGATGCGGGAGGTCGGCGGGGAGATGTTAGTTGAGAACTTAATCAACAAACCTCAGCTCGTCACCAACTGGTCTCAGTATGTGGAACGATATGGGAACTTTGTCTCAGGTACCTACCTTCCACAGTCGGTCTATGGATACTTTATGAACGGGGGATCCAGATGCTACGTCGTGAGCGTGCGAACCTTCCCCAAGGCTCAAACCGTTCTGATGAACAGACAGGGAAAACCCGCCCTAACCGCCGTCGCGCGCCTTTCAGGCCCCATTGGTGGCAAACTGCGCGTGCGTATTGAAGATGTTGAAGCCTTGCCCGCCGCCAAAAAAGGCGAAAAAGCTGAAGGCGAAGGCAAGGGAGCAGAGGTGTCTGAGGCTGATTTAGCCAATCTCAAGAACACCTTTACCTTGATCGTCGAAGAAGAGAAAAGCAATAGTGAGTGGAAAGTTGCAGAAGTCTTCAATGAAGTCAAACTGCAGGAAACCGCAGCTAATGGCAAGAAAACCGTTGAAATCGCTTACAGGAACAATCGGTCTTCTAAGCTGATCGATCTGCTGATCGCCAGTGATGCCACTTCAGCCGCCAACCTGGTCCCCAAGGAACAGGAACAGCCCCTGATGATCGAAAAGAAGCTTTTGCCCTCTCCCTCTACCGCTGAATTCCAGGGGAACGTGACCGAGCGCAGCGGTGTGGAAGGCCTTGAGGTACTGGACGATGTGACGATGGTCGCCGTGCCAGACCTGATGACCACCATGCCCGGTGAAACGCTTGACCTGACAATGGTCAAGGCTGTCCAGACGCTTATGATTGCCCACTGCCAGCGCATGGGCGACCGCGTTGCCATCCTGGATGTCCCACCTGATCTCTCGCCCCAGGAAGTCAAGAAGTGGCGCATGGATACAGCCGGTTTTGATTCCAGCTATGCGGCCATGTACTACCCATGGATCGAAATCATGGATCCCAACACCAACCGACCCGTTGCCATCCCACCCTCCGGTCATATTGCCGGCGTTTGGGCACGTAACGACAACACCCGTGGCGTCCATAAAGCCCCTGCCAACGAAGTCGTACAGGGAGCCATCGGCGTTTCCTATCCAACCACCAAGGGTGAACAAGATACCCTCAACCCCATCGGCGTCAACTGCATTCGCGGTTTCCCCGGGCGCGGTCTGCGCGTATGGGGTGCCCGCACCCTCAGCAGTGACCCTGCCTGGCGCTACATCAACGTGCGACGTCTCTTCAACTATGTTGAAAAGTCAATCGAAAATGGCACCCAGTGGGTGGTCTTTGAACCGAATGATCGCAAGCTGTGGGCCAAGGTCCGCAGGGATGCGTCATCATTCCTCAAGACCGTCTGGCGCGACGGAGCACTGTTTGGTAATTCCCCCGAAGAAGCCTTTTATGTCAAGGTCGACGATGAACTCAACCCACCCGAATCACGTGATCTGGGCCGTTTGATCATCGAAATCGGTATGGCCCCAGTCAAACCGGCAGAATTCGTCATCTTCCGCATTAGCCAGTGGGCTGGCCCAAGTGCTGAGTAGAAGAGAAGAGTCAACCATTTTAGCAAAGGAGTTAATGAATGCCATCACGTGAGGATCCCCTTGTTGGATTTAAGTTCGGACTTGAAATATCCGGTAAGCTAACTGGCTACTTTACCAGCGTCAGCGGAATCGGTTCAGAGTCTGAAGTCATCGAACACAAAATCGTCTCCGAAAAAGGCGAAACAATCATCCAGAAGTTACCTGGCCGCATGACCTGGACCGAAGTCTCTCTCAAGCGCGGTGTAACCAGCAATATTGATATCTGGAACTGGCGCAAGCTGGTGGTGGATGGAAAAGTGGATGATGCTCGTACAAACTGCTCCATTATCGCCTACGACCAGACCATGAAAGAAATCGCCCGCTGGAATTTTGAAAACGCCTGGCCCAGCAAAGTCGTCGGCCCAGAGCTGGATTCCTCCAGCACCAACTACATGCTTGAAGATGTAACCATTGTCCACGAAGGAATGGTACGGGTTAGTTAACCTGTGAAAAAGATTTTGTACGGCACCAGGGTGAGTATCAAGGGAACGCGCAATTTGTTTCCCTTGATACTCCTGGCAAGCCGCAGCAGGAAGGCAGGCGAGGATGCTTAAAATCTTAAATGAGACTTTCAATACCAACCCTTTGGATTCCAGTTACACCCTGGATATTGATAAGAATCGCCTGGCGACCTTTTCAAGCATCAGCGGTGGTGAGATTGAAATGCAGGTGATCAAGCACAACGTGGTGCACGAATCCGGCGAGTATCAAACCTTGCTCATCCCCGGCGTCACCCATTTTGCCCCGGTCACGCTTAGCAATGGTTATGGAAACACCAAGGAGCTTTACAACTGGTTTGTTTCTGCCAGCAATGGTTTGACCAAAGCTGCTCGTAAGAACGTGACCATCAGCCTCAACTCCCACCAAAAAGGTAAATATGAAGCTCTTGTGGTCTGGAATTTGACAAACGCGATTCCCATCAAGATCGCGGGGTTTGAAATGGACCAGACTCGCCCATCTGCAGTGGCTCGTTTTTCCATCACTTTGATGGCTGAAGCCATTGAACGGGTGGACCCCTAAGACAGCCCTGAACAGGTCGTCGGAAAAGGATAGACGTTATGAGTATACAAACAGAATTTGAATTTGATCTACCCATCGGCTACGTAGATAAAGAAGGCACCCTGCACAAACACGGCACAATGCGCCTGGCTACGGCCATGGATGAAATTACCCCCATGAACGACATGCGCGTGCAGTCCAACGAAGCCTACCTGGTGATCGTGCTGCTTTCGCGCGTAATTACCAGCCTCGGGTCCCTGCCAAGTGTCAATACCGGCATCATCGAAAATTTATTTACTGCTGACCTGAACTTTTTGCAGGCTTTTTATCAGCAGATCAATGAGACTGGCAAGCCCAGTATCGCGGTAACCTGCCCGCACTGCGGGAAGGACGTAGAGGTGGACCTGACAGCATTGGGGGGGGAATGACGGGCTATCCCCTCGATCAGCTGCATGAGGAGATAGCCTACATCGCCTACCATTTTCACTGGCCGCTGGAAGATGTTATGAACCTTGAACATCAGAACCGCAGGCGTTGGGTCAGTGAAATTGCCCACATCAATCAACGTATCAACAACGCCTGAGTAATTACTGGATGGATGAAAAATGACCCGACCTTACGACCCAGAACAAACAGCATCTTCGACTGAAAGCAGCCAGAGTGAAGAAATGCTGAAGGCCGGCCCAAGTCAGAACCTCACCAAGGTAGCTGACTTGACTTCGTTGGAACTGCAGACACTGGCAAGGAACATCCTGAAACTGCTGCGAGAAGATTTGCGCAGTGAAAACGATAGCCAGGGACGTTCCCTGATCTGGTGAAAGGAGTTGGCATGAGTTTGTTGAACGGACCAAAAAATATCAGCACCAAGCTGCCCGTGAGTGAAAATCCCATCACAAAAGCGCTGAAGTCCAAAGCGATGATGGGCATTCACACACTGGAGAACGTTACCGGCGTGCGTATGGATCCGGTGCCTGCCTACATGTTCTACCTGGACATTTCAGGCGTGATTGTAGGCCTTTTTACCCAATGCAGCGGTATCGGCGCGCGGCGCGAAGTGGAAACGATAATTGAGGGTGGGCAAAATGACCACACCCATCAATTACCGGGGCGCATCCAGTTCGAAAATATCGTCCTCAGCCGCGGGCTCAGTACCTCCCAGGAATTGTGGAAGTGGTTCGAAAAAGGTAAATACCAATTTGACGTCCAACGTGTCAACCTTACCATTTATCAGGGCGGCCCAGGCATGAACTTGCTGGGGGCAGTTGGTTTGGCAGGCGGGGGATACGGTATCGTCAAGCAGTGGAACGTTGAAGGCGCTTATCCAGTCTCCTGGAAGCTCTCACCGCTGGATGTGAATAACACCAGTTCCACTGCCATCGAGACCCTCGAAATTGCCCACGCCGGCATTACTTTGAGTCAGGTCTTCGGTACGCCTATGTTCGCTGTGGGTTCTTTGGTCAAGTAATTCTGAAAGGCTTGAATGGCTGTTGAAGAAAAGGCAAACGCGATGCAAGATGAACAAAACCTGGAGAGGCCGGTCAGCTCTGAGGGTATGTTGAAGTCGTTTGCCATGACCCGTTCTTTCAAAAATACCCCGCTGCGCCGCTTCCACCAGACTCTCAAGACCAAAACTTCAAGAGTCAAGACCCAGGTGGATAGGCGCATTTTCCGTTCCAACGCGCTTTCCGGGGCCCTGCGCCAATTTTCACGAAGAACCTTCAGCAATCGCACAAGCATGACCCTCACACAGGCCGGCGGAACTCAGCCAAAGGGCAGAAAGTGGAGCGCGCTGGCAATGACGCTGCCTACCGGAAGCGCTGAAGGCCAGGCTATCCAACCAACCACCGGCTCGATTTCCAGCCGTACCTTCACCAGCGGGCAGGCCATCCCAGCTTTCAGCCTGCCGGACGACACCCCGCTGTTCAGACAGGCCACAACTGAGACAGAACGGACTGCATCCAAACCAAAATGGAAACCACCCGAACCTGGGGCGCGCCGCTTCAGTCGGATTGAAGAAATCCAGCCTTCCATGCCAGCAGAGGCTCCAACAGCCTTTGGTAGCACAACTCCGGCGGAAACCACGCTGCAGAGAAGCCCAAAAGCCGTCTCGCAGGTCAAGGCGCCAAGCCCGGTTAGCCCCCAGCCAACTGCGGTTACCAAACCGCAAGAACCTGCCGTGCGCCAAAACGCGGCTTCGACCCCTGCCATCAAAACGCCAGAGCGCCAAAAAATAAGTTCTGAGATTCCAAGCCCACAAAGCCGCCCCAGCCAATCTGCTTCCAGCCAGGATTTTGCGCCTGCCTCCCAAAAAGTTTCTGCGCCAGGCAGACCGGTTGGCCTTCCTCTGCCCGATCAAGCGGCAGTTGGCCTACCTACCCCGCCAGCGCCAATAAAAAGTCAACTGGCAGTTGAACCAAAAGCAGAGCCTCAAAAAACTGCCCCTGGACCAACACTGGCTGCTACCCCAACCTTACGCTCATCCTCGCCAACTCCTCAGGCCCCAGCCGCCGAAAAAGACCTACCCCACAAACCGGCGCAGGAATTGCCACAACCGGTTCAGATGCCGCTGACCGCGCGCCGTGTCTTACCCACGAGCAGAAAAACCCGACAGACACAGCTCAGTCAACGCAGTATTCGCCCCTCCCGCCCACAGCCTGTATTGCCAAAGGTCGCCCAGCCGCAAATTGTTCAACGGAAAACCCCCCAGATACCGTTGAAGCACCGTGTAGCACCCCAAAAAACACAGGTAGCCACCAGCCCACGAGAAGCAACTACCGCTGCCCCATCGATCAGCCCGGTGCGGGTTCAGCCGCAGACGGTTGAACCAGTCCTTGCCAAACCCCAAACGTTGCCAAGCCCTTCCTTTAAAAGACCCACTCCACACATGGCTGAAAGCCCACAAACTGAGCGGCAAAGCTCGCCTTGCTTTTCCCCTTCTTACGCAGCGCCGCGGACAAGCCAAGACCAACAAAGCAGAACAGCGGTGCCGAAGCAATGATGACCGACACGATCCAGCCGTCTGAAGCGGCGCTGAAATCGAAGAATATCC
>CAYMNM010000047.1:0-15689 GCA_964391795.1 uncultured Anaerolineaceae bacterium
CCGCGATGTAGAAATTACGCAGCATTTCTTTATCGCGTGAGACCAGGCGCGAGTTGGCCAGATCGTAACCTGCGGTTGCAGAACTCAATTGTTCTTTCTTGATGTCCAACTTCTGATAGCTCTCTTGCAGAGCCGGTGATTCTGGCCGCGCGGCATAGACCTTTGGACCCAGGCTTTCAATGACCGGGGTCATTTTTTCTTTAATGGCAGCTAACTCAGCCTGGCGGGCCTTCAGATTAGTATCCAAGTTGCTCACCTGTTGATCGAGGGGCAAAAGGGCATCCTTGTACTCATTAGCCGCCTGATCCAGCTGCGATTTGAGGTTGTCAATCTGCACCAGGTAAGGCCCCTGCTCAGTTTCCAGTTTTTGAGCCTGGGAGCTTAGCCCGCTAATTTGATCGCCAAGGGCATAGATGGTCTTGCCAAGAGTAGCGATGCTGTTATTGAGGCCAGCAATCTGTGAGTCTCTATCCGGCAGGTCAGAGCCTTGCAGGTTGACAATGCGACTTTCGTAACCGTGCGCTTCATTCTCCAGGGCTTGTTTTTGTTCACCCGCTTTACGCAAGCTTGCCAGAGCCTTGCCCTGCTCTGATTTCAGCAGGCTTAGGCTGTCCTTCATCTGGTTCAACTGCACCTGCAGTTCTTTTGACTTTTGATCGTAAGCCGCGTTCAACTTATTGCGTGAATCCCGGGCCCTTGCCAACTCAAGTTGTACCGCTTTTACAACTGCTTCCATAGGTTCAGCCTGCGCTTGAAGTGCTTCCAATTGGCCGTACTCTTCCGCGTAGCTTGGGTCGCTTACACGTGCGTCCCAGGATTGATGCCCAAGGGCGCGCATGAGTTCAAGCTGTTCTGCCTCAGTACGCTTTTTCTGGCTTTTGAAGCGGGTTTGGTCCACCTTGGATTTACCCAGGGCACAACCCTCACTAACCCATTTTTTGAGCTCGCCCTTGCTGTAGAAGTAATAGGCGATGCCAAGTGCCGTCAGCAGCAAGATAATTGCTGCAATCAGGGGTAAGAATTGGACTTCTGTGCTCCCTGCAGTTTCTGACAAGGCGGCCGGATAACGGGGGCTTTGCAGGCTGCAAGCATTCAGAATAGTCAGAATGATGGAAAGGAATAAGGTGTTCTTGAACCAACGAGAAATAAAGTGACGCATATCAAGCCTCCGGTCCCTATGGCGGGATGATTAGAATGTTGCAACATAAATGCCAGATTTCTTCGGCGCGCTGTTTTCTGCCTGAGCACAGACTTTCAACCCAAAATTTTACGCGCTTGGTACAATCTATTTTAAGAAATTTCTCTGACTAAAGAAAGAGGCTCTTATGTTCATGGTATTTTTTGTTTTAGACGACCCCGACCTGCTGATGCCGGTTCTGGAAGCCTGGGAAAAAGCCGGCATTCCCGGCGCCACCATCATTGAGAGCACAGGCTTGCAACGCGTAAAGCATAAGTTTGTACCCATGCGTTTCGCAGTGCCTTTTTACACCGATGAAGTGAGCCACCAAACTCTGATAGCGATGGTTGAGAACGAAACACTCATTCAGAAGGCTTTGGAAGCTTCTGAAAGCGTCGTGGGTGATCTTAGCAATGGCCGAACAGGGGTCTTTGCAGCCTGGCCGTTGAGTTTTACCAAAGGTCTTGAAAAGAAGAAGGATTAAGCATGGTTTGGGTTGAATTTTTGGCCAGTGCCTGCCTGATTGTTTTCGCCTCCATACAATTGGCAAAATATGGCGATGTCATCGCCCTGCGGACAAAATTGGGCGGCATGATGGTGGGCACGCTCTTGCTCGCGGCTGCTACCTCGCTGCCAGAGGTACTGACTACCATCACAGCTTGCCTGCAAGGCGAACCAAATCTGGCCGCGGGCAACCTCTTTGGCAGCAATGCACTGAACATCCTCATCCTGGCAATTCTTGACATGATGCACAGCCACAGACGCCTGACCCGCCGGAATGCTGAGAGACACGCTTTGAGCGGCAGCTTAGCCACGCTTATGATTGCGTTGGCGATTTTCTTCCTGGTTGCCCGCCTGCCTTTTGCGATCAACTTTGGGAGTTTCAAGGTGGGGGCAGATTCACTGACAATGATTCTGGTTTACCTCTTTGCCCTGAGCCTCATCAGCAAGCAAAGTAAAAAACTCTCGTTTGGCTACAACCCAACTGAAATTCCCGAAGGAACGCCAGAGCTCAAGCCAGCCATTATCTGGTTTGTAGGAGCGGTTGCGGTCCTCTTCGTCGTCACACCCTGGATGGTTTCTGTAAGCACGAGGATCGCAGAGATTTCAGGTTTGGGCACAACCTTCATTGGTGCAACACTGGTTGCGTTTGTTACTTCATTGCCAGAGATGGTTTCAACCATTTCTGCCGGCAAGATCGGGGCTGACGACATGGCAATTGGGAACCTGTTCGGTTCCAACATGTTTAACATGATGTCCATCGGCATCGCGGACCTTTTTCTGGCTGGTAACCTCTTTTTTCAGGCGGTAGATTCTTCTTTTATCCTGGCTGGTATGGTAGGCCTCTTAATGACCACCCTGGCTGTCGTGGGAACATTGGGCCGGCTTGAACGTAAAATTTGGTTTGTTGAACTGGATGCGTTGCTTCTGATTCTGCTTTACTTTGCTGGAACTTACTTGCTTTACGTTCGCGGAATACAGTAGTTTTACTCCTCACGGGATCTAAGCCTTCTCTCACAAGCCAATTGGGCTGTGCTGAAATATTTAACAATCTCTTTGGGTCAGATTAGGGCGTTTGAGCTTGAACATACGATATACTCAGACAGCCCTAAATGATACTGCTGACTCTCAAGGAAAAAATAAATGGAAGATGGCTGTTGTACCCGGAAAGATCAAAACTTTGAACAAATTCTAATCAGTGAATTAATCCCGGCTCTGGGTTGCACAGAACCCATCGCTGTAGCCTTGGCCGCAGCCAAAGCCGGCGAGGTGCTGGGCAAAATGCCTGAGAAGGTAGAATTGCAGTGCAGCGGCAACATTATCAAGAATGTGAAAGGGGTCATCGTTCCCAATTCTGGCGGCAGAACCGGGCTGGAGATCGCGGCAGCGATGGGCTTTGCCAGCGGCCAGTCCAAGAAGGGGCTTGAAGTACTGGAAGGTCTTAGCCCAGAAGATTTAGACACAGCAGTCGAGCTTGTGGAGCGTGATCTCATCCGGGTAAAAGTGGCTGTGGGCGAAGATGCACTATTTGTGCGTGTGAGAGCACGTTCTGAAGCCGACGAAGTTGAAGTGATCCTCAAGAAATCTCACAATCACATAGCCTCCGTTAAGAAAAATGGCGTTTTGCTTTTTGAAGATACGCCAGTGGCCACGGCTGCCATTGAGTTTGACAAATCTGTTCTTTCAGTAGCTGCTATCCTGGATTTTGCCAGGACTGTCGACTTAAAGCAGCAACCTGAACTTTGCAAAGTGCTCGAACAACAAATAAAGTGGAACACCGCCATCGCTGATGAAGGGATGAAAGGCCATTGGGGGGCCGAAGTGGGCAAAACAATCTTGCAATCGAGTCGTCCGGATGATATCGCTGCCCGCGCCAAGGCCCGAGCTGCAGCTGGGTCGGACGCCAGAATGAATGGCTGCAGTTTGCCGGTTGTCATCAATTCTGGTTCAGGCAATCAGGGCATGACTGCTTCATTACCAGTGATTGAGTATGCCAGAGACCTGAATGCCAGCCAGGACGCACTTTACCGGGCCTTGATCGTTTCAAACTTGATCTCAATTTACCAAAAGAATTACATTGGCAAGCTTTCGGCTTTTTGCGGAGCAGTTAGCGCCGCGGCTGGGGCAGGGGCAGGCATTGCTTTTCTTAAAGGCATGGATGACAGCACCATCGGAATGATCGTCACAAATACCATCGCCACAATCGGCGGCATGGTTTGCGATGGGGCCAAACGGTCCTGCGCAGCCAAGATTGCCGTGGCAATTGAAACCGCTTTGATGGGCCTTCGGATGGCAGAACAAGGTTACAGTTTCAATTTTGGTGAGGGCATCGTTGGGGAAGATGTAGATAGCACAATCAAAAATGTTGGCCGAATGGCAAAAGATGGCATGCGTGAGACCGACATCGAAATCCTACACATCATGACTGAAGAATAAAACTGATCTTTATGTCTAAATGAGGTTCAAAACAAGCGGATAAGCGCTTGTTTTGTCTTAATTATGAGCAAGTTACCCAAAGAGCAGGCTGTTCACGAGTACAATTTGGAAATAGCGTTGGCAAAAAAGGAGCGTATGGACAAAAAGATTGAACGTTGGTTGGAAGAACGTAAGGATGCCATTCTGGCTGAATTGACTGAGTTAGTCAGCTATAAAAGTGTCTCTGTTTATGACCCAAAAGCCAAAGACCCATTCGGACCTGAGTGCACGGCCGTACTTGGAAAAGCCCTGGAACAGGCAGCCAAACATGGCCTAAGTGGCAAAAACCTCGACAATTACTGCGGTTTTGCGCGTCTGGAAGTAAATGATGAACCAAAAGAATTGGGCCTTTTTGCCCACCTGGACGTTGTGCCCGAGCTCGACGGCTGGTTTGGGGACCCATACAAGGTGGAATATCGCGATGGCTGGGCGATTGGGCGCGGCATCAGCGATAATAAAGGCGCGGCTGTAGCTTCCATGTTTGCATTGGAATACCTGCGCACCCAAGCCCAACCCCGCCACAACTGGTTGCTCTACTTTGGTTTGAGTGAAGAAAGCGGTATGCGCGACCTGGAGTATTTTTTGGAGCACCACCCCGCGCCAGCCGTTTCACTGGTACCGGATGCAGCCTTCCCGGTTTGTTACGCTGAAAAGAGCCACATCAATATCCGCGTCAAGTTAGACCTCACTAAGGCAAACATCTTGTCCATGCAAGCCGGCACGGTGCCAAACATCGTCCCTGGTGAGGCAGAAGCCTTCATCACGGTTAAAAAGTGTTTTGAGGATGACCCTGCCAATATCGGCAGCCTGCCTGCTGCAAAGGTCAGCGCCAAAGGGCTCAGCGCGCATGCTTCCACCCCTGACCATGGCATCAATGCCATTGCCAAATTGGCGGAGGAATTACTGGCCTCTGATCTTTTGAACCAGGAAGCCCGCAAAATAATGGAACAGGTGCACGAACTGGCCAATGATAACCATGGCGACGTGGCTGGAGTGAACCGGGTTGACCCTGATCTTGGCGATACCAGCCACGCCTGCAGCATTGCCCGCGTGGAAGGACGCAATCTCTTGCTGACCTTTGACATCCGCTTCCCAGCCACCACCAAAGCCCAGGAAATTTCAGACCGCCTGCAGGCATTCTATAAGGAACGCGGCCTGGGTATTGAGATTCTAAGATTTGATGACGCCCTGCCCAAGGACCCGCACAACCCACTGATTGGAAAATTAACCGAAATTGTGAATGAGGTCAAAGGCACCAACCTGGAACCCTACACCATGGGTGGGGGTACCTATGCCCGCAAGCTGCCCAACGCCTACGGTTTTGGCCTGGACTGCGGCACAGAGCGACCGGAGTACTTCCCCCCAGGGCAAGGCAATGTGCACCAACCCAATGAAGCTATCAATATTGACGAATTTTTCCAGAGCATGAAGATTCTCATCAAAGCCATGCTTTGGTTGGATGAAAACCTGGAGTGAACGGTTCAGGATAATAGATCTGTAATAAAAAAAGGTTGGATGAAAACATCCAACCTTTTTTAAGGGCATTAGGCCAAGGGTCTATCGATCCAGTAATTCTTGTATCTGCTCCGTATCTCACATCAAAGATTTACTGCCGGAAGGCTTTTCAGCCTTCCCTACCAAAGATAAAGCAGTGCCATAAACCCACATTTACTGTGTATTTTCCAGCACGGGCAGAATTTGATTTTGATAAATCCTCTATCAGGATTGCCAGTAGCGGGTGGTTTGCAGGGCAGAGAGGATTTCCACTGCACTGTGGCCTTCCAGGGAAGGCAGCACCAACTCAGCCATGCCAACCCGTTCCACCGGCCCCAGACCAACGGCCTTCATGCCAGCGGCGTGGGCAGCTTGCACACCGGCGGTGGCGTCTTCAATTACCAGGCATTTTGAGGCCGGCAAAGCAAAGAGCGCGGCCCCCAGCACAAAGAGGTCAGGGTGGGGTTTAGAGCGAGCAGGGGCGTTGCCATCCACTACGCCATTGATTAAGTTGCCAATCTGCAGGCGCTCAAGTACCAATGGGGTGTTTTTGCTTGAGGACACGATAGCGCGTTTTAAGCCCATTTCCCCCAGCTCTTCCAGAATTTCGCGGGCACCTGGCAGCAAATTATCCGGGGTCATTTTTTTAACCAACTCAAGATAGTAGCCGTTTTTGCGATCCATGTAGGATTGGGCTTCTTCTTCGCTGACGGGCTTGCCCTTTAACAACAGGGCTAAAGATTCGCGCCGTGAGACACCACGTAAGGCTTCGTTATCTTCACGGGTGAAAGACAGACCCAAATCTTCGGCCAGGTGCTTCCAACCCTGATAGTGAAATTCAGATGTGTCTGTTAAAACGCCATCCAAATCAAAAAGAAAGGCTTCAATCATTGGGCACCTTCCGCGCGGATATCCACGCTTTCTTGTTTACCCTGATAGTAGAATTTGAACGCAAGGCGGGTCCAGTTTTGCGGCAGGCGCGGGTGGATACTCCAGCCATTTTCATCAACTTCAAGGCCGGCAAAGCCAAAAACTGCGGCTTGCCAAAGGCCACCTGCGGATGCCCCATGGATGCCATCGCCGGCATTTCCACGAACATCTTTGAGATCTGCCTGAGCCGCGCGCATGAAATTCTCGTAGGCATTTTGCATGTCTCCCAGGCGGGTAGCCATAATTGCCTGGATGGAGGGGCCCAACGACGAACCATACTCCAGGTCAGTCCGCGGGGTGTAATAATCAAAATTGCGCTTTTGCACTTCCTTATTGAACAACTCCGGGTGCAGGTACATCAACATCAACACATCCGGCTGCTTGAGCGTTTGGGTTTGTGAAGCACCCTCAACCCCCAGAATACCCTGGATAGAGTCGGTACGCCCCGCAAAGTCTTGCATGTCAAGAGTCTTCAGGTCGAAATAACCATCGAATTGCTCAATCATGCCGGTCTTTTCATCAAAAGCCAGGAAGATTTGTTGCGACTTTTTGACCCATTCTGAAACAATTTCTTCAGATAGGTCAAGACGAGCCTTTAGGGCAGAATACTGCGCTGGGTGCTTATCCTTTAGCCAGGCAAAGAGTTGGGCGGCCGTCTGCAAGTGCCAGTGTGCCATGTAGTTGGTGTAGGCGTTGTTGTCTATGCGGTCGTGATATTCATCCGGACCAATGACGTTTTTGATTTCGTAACGCTCTTCATCCTCAACCCATTCCAGACGGTTAGCCCAGAAGCGGGCAGTCTGCAGAATAATTTCGGCGCCGCGTTCCGCCAAAAAGTGCTCATCACCGGTGGCTTTGGCGTATTGCAGAACAGCGTAGGCAATATCGCTGGAAATATGGATTTCAATATCGCCGCACCAGATACGAACAAGCTGAGTGGGGTCTTTATGGTAAGGCACCCAAACAGGGGTAACCTCACGGCCGTCGTTGGCGCTTTCCCAGGGATACTGCGCGCCCTCAAAGCCGTTTTTGGCAGCTTTCTCAAGCGCACCTGGCAAGTTGTGGAAGCGATAAGAGAGCAAATTACGGGCAATGGCGGGGTTGGTATAAGTAAAGAAAGGCAGCATGAAGATTTCGGTATCCCAGAAGGAATGCCCGCGATAACCCTGCCCACTGAGAGTCTTGGCACCGATATTGACACGTTCAGAATGCCGGGGGCCAGCAATCAGCAAATGATAGATGCTAGCGCGCATGGCCAATTGGGCTTCGTCATCGCCCTCAATGATCAGATCCGAGCGCTCCCAATCCTCCTGCCAGAGCTTGCGATGGGCTTCCAGTTCAGCATCCCATTGCACTACGTTCAGATCTACGGGTTTTCCGGCAGCAGGTTCCTGTGCAAATGGGGCGATCTTAATTTCCACTGCTTTCCAGACGGTGAAGGGTTGCTGGGCAACCAAAGCGTGTTCAATGACCTGAGTGGGATGATTAAAGGTATTCCAATAGCTATGCGCAGCAAGACTTTCGCTGCAACAGAGGGTTTGGCGCATTTCGAGTGGGATGTTAGAGGCTTTAGTCTTCAGGTTCAGTGAGAAACTTTTAGCTTCACTGCTTTGACTTTGCCAATCCCAATGTTTGAGATTGAGATTACTGGCATCCCCATCCAGGCCGGCACGCACAAGCACCTTACCGGAGTAGTTCTCGGCGGTGATTTCCAGTTTTTGCATACAGAGGCGTTCATTGGCCCGGCTGATGAAACGTGAAAAGACCAAATGGCTCACCTTACCAAGCGGGCTCTTCCAGCGCAGATCGCGCACCAGTAGGCCATCTCTTAGGTCCAGGCTGCGGCGGTAGGCAAGCAGCTCACCGGTGACCATTGAGAAGGTTTCGCCATCCAGGTCAACGAAGAGCTCGGTCCAATCCGGCAGGTTTGCCAATTCGGTGAAAGAAACCGGCACATCATCAAAAACCCCATGCACAAAAGTGCTGTTGTGTTTGCCGGGGTAGTGTTCCTCAAAGCTGCCGCGGGTACCCAAAAAGCCATTGCCTTGCGTGAAAATGGTTTCGAAATGCGCCACCTTTTCAGGCTCAAAACTTTCTTCCACCACCAACCAATTGTTATCTGACACAAGCATCTCCTGTGGGTTAGCCGTTGCGGGCGAAATCCAACAATTCGTGATAATCGGCGGTAGCCAACCCAACCACGTGGTCAGCGCCGCCGTAATAGACATAGACTTGATCCTTCACCCGCAAGTTGGCGCTGGCAAAGACCACATTGGGTACATCGCCGCGCAGTTCCCAAAGCTCTTTGGGCTCCATGATGAAGGGTTTGGGACGATTGATGACCTTGGAGGGGTCATCCAGGTCCAGCAGGCAGGCCCCAAGACGATAGACATGGTCGGGGTCGTAGGCATGGTAAATCATCAGCCAGCCTTCTTCGGTTTCAATTGGCACGCCGCCACTGCCAACGCGGAAGGAATCCCATCCGTTATCCGGCCGTGGGGCAAAGACCGGTTTCATTTCGTCAAGCGGCCAATGCACCAGGTCATCCGAATAGGCAATCCAGACCTGGGGCGGGCGGCGATGAAAGGCGACAAATCTGCCATTAATTTTGCGGGGGAAAAGCAGGTGATCTTTGTTATCTTCACCGCGAACGATTGGGCCAATTTTCTCCCAAGTGATCAGGTTGCGGCTTTTGGCTATCATCGGCATCACACCACCGCCAAAATGGGTGGGCTGATCGGGGCCATCAAAGGTATTGCTGTAGGCCGTATAGGTCATGTAATAGGTGCCGTCAATCTCAGTAACGCGCGGGTCTTCAATACCGCGGGCATCATCATCAGATTCGGGTGAAAGCACTGGTTGGCTGAAGCGGTTCCAGCGGATACCATCTTCACTGACCGCGTAACCGATGCGGCTAAGCCAGTCCAGCCCCTGGGCGCGGTAATGCATGTGAAATAAGCCGTTTGCATATATGACTGAAGGATTAAAAACATTGTAGGTTTCCCAATCGGAATGCGGATCAGGCAAGAGGATTGGGTTAGATGGATGGCGCTTAAGCAGCATTATTGTTTTCCTCAGCTTTGTTGTTTGATAGTTTCGAGCGGCTAATTCTATCCTTTACGGCAAGATTTGCCACCAAACTTGTAAAGATAGGACCAAAGAAAATGCTCAGGGCAAAAATGGGGAAGCCAAGCAGCAGTATTAGCGTTAATGCAAGCAACAAGGTGAGCGCGAAGCCAGGATTGCCGGCCAGTAGTCTTTGACTATTGCTCCAAGCCTGACGAAGATGGATGGACTTCTGTTCATATAGAAAAGGCAGGGCAAAAAACTGCAAAATCAGCCAAATAATACCAATGGCCAGGTAAACACCAAGCAGCAGCTTTTGGCCGGTAAAGGCCTGAGCCCGGCTGGTAACAAAGATATCACCAGCCAAAAAGGCCAGCAAGAAGAGGTTTACAGCCCCCCACTTCCAGCCAATGCCCCAGGATTGTTTGAAATATCGCCAGTAGTCGCGGTGATCCAAGGGTTCACCAGCAGCCAGGCCATTGCAGTAAGCAGTCAAAGCCAAGGTAGCTGGAGGACCCGGGATGAGCAAAATATTGGAAAGCAGCCAAAGGGCATCAACCACTAATGCGGTCCAAAGGTCCTGCCAGATAAAAACGATGGCTCTCCCAAAAAGGGAGAGCACAACGCGACTGTTTTTCACTTGCCTTTATCCCTTAATTCCTGCGTAAGCAACACCTTCAATGTAGTAACGGCTGAAGATGAAGAAGAGGATGAGCACAGGGATGGCGTTGAACATGGCACCCACCAGCGTGTAGTTCCACTGGGATTTGTACTGCTGCTGGAAGATACTCAGGGCTACGTTCAAAACGTATTTATCCGGTGAGTTCAGGTAGAGTAAGGGCTGCAAGAAGGCATTCCACATGGATTGGAACTGAAGGATCAAGACGGTGAGGATAGCCGGCCGGGCAAGCGGCAGGATAACCGTGCGGAAGGTCTGCAGGTGCGAAGCGCCATCAATGACAGCGGCTTCTTCCATATCACGCGGGATGGATTTAAAGAACTGCGTGAGCGTAAAGATGCTGCCAGCTCCAACCAGACCAGGCAGGATGAGCGACCAATAAGAATTGATGAGGTGCAGTTTGGTCATCAACACATAGGCAGGGATGAGCGTTACCGCGCCGGGGATCATCATGGTTCCCAGCATGAAATTGAAGATTAGGTCGCGCCCGGGGAAGCTCAATCTGGCAAAGGCGTAGGCTGCCATCGATCCGAAGATCACCTGGCAGAAAGCAACTGCCACCGACAAAAATGCTGTATTGAGCAGCCAACGCGGGAACGTGCCTCCCTGGCCGATATCCGTGTTCCAAACTTTTACCCAGTTTTCAAAGAGCCAGTTTTCTGGGAGGAACTTAGGCGGAAAGGCAATAATTTCAATATCAGTCTTGAAAGTTCCCAATGTGGCCAGCACAAATGGCGCCAACATAACCAAGCCGATCGCGATCAGCACGAGATAGCGCAAGATCCCAGAAATTGCTTTCTGTTGGCGAGCGTCTTTGTTGGCTTGTTTACCAAAATCCAAGGCTTTCGTTTGAGTTGTCATTTCGCTCTCCCTTAGTATCTCTCGGTGCCTTTTTCAATGCCGC
Organism: uncultured Anaerolineaceae bacterium; assembly: GCA_964391795.1. Classification (GTDB taxonomy): domain Bacteria; phylum Chloroflexota; class Anaerolineae; order Anaerolineales; family Anaerolineaceae; genus Mesolinea. Next base: position 11,227 of record CAYMNM010000047.1, read on the forward strand.
GGCGCTGAATGAAGGTGAAGATGAAGATGATCACGGCCAAAATGAAAGCCAGTGCGGAAGCGTAGCCCATATGGATTGGACCGTTGATGCCCAAGGCCTCCTGGTAGACCAGGAAGACCGGCGTCAGCGAAGTCTTCAACGGGCCGCCTTTGGTTGCCAGGTAAACCTGGTCAAAGACCTGTAAGGTGCCGATAGTGCCTAAAACAACGACCAAAGAGACGATTGGTTTGAGCATTGGCAGGGTGATCTTGCTGTGCATCTGCCGTGGTGAGGCACCTTCGATGCTGGCAGCTTCATAGAGCGCGGGGTTGATATCCTGCAGGGCTGCCAGGAACATAATCATGAAGGTGGGCACCGTCGTGAAGATATTCTGGACCATGATAGCCATCCAGGCGATGCTGGGGCCGCGTAAATACCACTGGGTGGAAGGAATCGTACCGCCAAAGGCTTCCACGATCATTTGGATGAGGCCACGCGGGTCGCCCAGCCAGTTGATCGAAGTCCATTCGCCCCCAAAAAGATTCCAAATGGAATTGAAAAGCGCGTTAATATAACCGCCCTTCAAATAGAGCCAGACAAAGATAAGGGTGATGACCACCGATGAGGTAACACTTGGCGCGTAGAAAATGGTGCGGAAGATTTGCTTGCCCTTCATCGGTTTGTTTAGGAGCACAGCCATCTGGATGGCCAGGAAGGTCTGGGTTGGGACAACCAGAATTGAATACCAAAGCACGTTGTAAAGCGCCTGAAGGAAGTCGCGTTTGGTTGGATCAGTAAAGCCTTTGAAAGCTTCTGCATAATTTGATAAACCTACCCAGGTTGGGCGGGTGAAGATGTCATAGTCATGGAAAGAAATGTAAAAGGCAAATAACACGACACCGATGGTAAATGTGAGTGTGACGATCAGATAGGGAGCCAAAAAAGCAAAACCGGTCAGGGTTTCGCGCCTTAAGCGTGCGTTACCCCAGACCTTGTTAATCATACGGGCTGCCACAAAACCAATAACAGCCGCGATGACAGCAATCACCGCCAGGAAAGGCAAAGCCGTGGCCCTGACTTCCTGCATGAAGACTGAGAACGAGTTCATCACCTTTGGCCCACCCATGGTTGGGGCATTCAAAATAGCGATGAGCAACAGGACTAAAAAAATGGACGCAAAAGTAACGATTGAGGGAAGGGCGTGGAATTGTTTTGGTTTAGGGGCGTCTGCTTGCATCTCCGGAACCTCCTGGCTTTTTCAAGCCTTTGAACGGGAACCTGGGTACCCCGAAAATTCGGAGTACCCAAGTTGCGCTAAAGCACTAATTTATTCGCTATCCAGGGCAGACTGAGCTTCAGCCTGAGCCTGCGCGAAAGCTGTGGCGACGTCCTGATCACCCAGGAAAACACGGTCTAAAGCCTGCGACACGGCATCATTAATTTTGCCGGTGTTGGGGCCCCAGTAAGCAACGATTGTATCGGGCAACAAACCGCCCTGGGCAATCGCTTTGTCGTTGGCATCCACAATCAGATCGGCCTGGTCAGGATGGGTGCTGTAAGCAAAACCCGTCTTGACGATTTCAGCCTGATTGTCACGGCCGGTGGCATAGATGACGAAGGCAGCGGAGGCCTTGGGGAACTTGCTGGAGGCATTTACACCGATACCATTGGTGAAGATGATGTCACTCTGGTTCTTGGGACCGGCAGGGATCGGAACGGCTTTCCATTCAACATCTGAAAAGGTTGTCTTCATGGTGTTGACCATCCAGCCACCTTCAGTGGTCATACCGACTAATTTCTTACCAATTGCTTCGCCGCACCAGCCAGCGCTCACATCGGCTGCACGAACAAGGCTTTTTTCAGCGAACATGTCAGCCACAAATTGGGCGGCTGCCAGCACTTCGGGAGTGTCAAGGGTGGCAGTGGTTAGATCTTTACTGACGAAGGCGTTGCCATAGGAGGTAGCAAAGGGAGAGAAGCGTGCCCAATCGGGACCCATGCAGAAGCCACCGTACTTGCCGCCCTCAGAAATTTTCTTCGCGGCTGTGCGAACGTCTTCCCAAGTCCACTGGTCGGTTGGTTCTTCAAGACCAAGTTCTTTGAAAACCTCAGGTAGATAAACCAAACCAAGGGTGCCCCAGTCTTTAGGCAGAGCATAGGTTTTGCCATTTTGGGTGAAGATGGTCATCAGCGCGGGGATGAAATCGTCCCGGGTAACCTTGGCCTGAGCCATAAAATCGTCCAGGGCCATGATTTGCTCGGTGGGGGCAAAAGCGGTCATCAGTTGGTCATCCACATAGAAGACATCCGGAGCGGTACCGCCGGCCATCTGGGCCTTGAGTTTGGTTTGGAAGTCTGAGGGGATGGGGGTGTAGTTGACTGTTACAGTGGGGCAGACCGCTTTGAAGCGCTCGATGGTGGCCTTGTAAACAGCCTGTTCGGACTCGTCGCCCCAACCTGAGAAGGTAATAACGGCATCGGGTTCGACGTCAAGCGGGCAGGTACCAGCCGCGGCCGCTTCGGGCTTGGCTGGTTCGGCTGCGGGAGCCGTGACGGGTTCCGCAGCAGGTGCCGCGGCTGGTTTAGCACAAGCAGCCAGAAGCATGCTGAGCACCAGAATTACGGAAACGATTGTTAGTGTTCTTTTCATTTTTCTCCTTCTTTTCACACCATTGGTTTTTTAGATTTCCAAAGGTGATGATTACGCAATAATTGTCAGAATGTGTGAAGTTACGCTTTATGATCGCAGCGATGATTCGCGAACCATTAATTCAGGAACGAGGATCTCTGCTGCATGTGCTGGGTATTCATCGGTTTCGAGCCAATTGATCAGGCGATCCATGATCAGGTTGCCAATCCGGTCAGCCGGTTGATGGATGCTGGATAAGGTTGGCCTGGAGAGACTGGCAGCCGGGACGTCGTCGAAACCGACTATGCCAAAATCTTTACCGGGCTGAATGTGAGCATCCCGAAGTTTGGCTATGGCACCGAAAGCCATTTCATCATTCATGGTTACCACTGCTGTTGGGCGAAGATGTGCTGGTAGGTCGAGCAAACGCTCAAGGCCCATGTAACCCACCGCGGACGTACCTTCCCCACGAAACACAAGCTGATCGTCCATCACCAGCTTATGTTTCTCAATTTGGGAAAAGTAACCCTGCATACGATCGTTACCCACGCGGGAATCTGGGGGCCAGGCAAGCGCGCCGATGCGCTGATGGCCTTGCTGCACCAGGTGGTTAACTGCGGCTTGAATGCCCGCGCCGCCATCCACGTCGATGTAGGGAAAAGTATGATCAGAGGGTGCCCGGCCAAAGGCATAGAAGGGAATATTGTTTTCAAGCAGAAACTTGATGCCGGGTTCTTCATAATTTACTGTGGAAAGTACAAAAGCATCCACTCTGCGGGAGCGGATCAGTTCCTTATAATTTGCCACCCTTTTTTGGGGGTCCAGGCTATAAGGAAAGCATAGGAAGTTGTAGCCGTAGCCTTCGGCGGCTGTGAACATACCTTGCAAAAATTCATCCAAAATAGGGTTGTAGCGACCTGGCTGAGCAGGCCTCCAGGAGTAACCGATGGTGCGGGTTTTTTGAACACGCAGAGAGCGAGCGGTGAAATTGGGGTGGTAATCGAGAGCCGCGATGGCATCGTAAATGCGTTTTTCAGTTTCCGGGCTGACGCGCGCCTTTTTGTTGAGCACCTTCGAAACCGTCTGAAAACTTACATTAGCCTGTTTTGCAACGTCCTTTAATGTGGTTTGCTTGGCCATATCACTCTCTTTTTGTTTAGGCGAACGTTCGCCTTAATTATTACACCCGAATCGCCAAAGAGTCAAGGTTTTTTAAACAATTGGTGAACGAATTATTAATGGCCCCAGGCAGTCAATCGGCAAAAAGATGCGGAAAGGGAAAAATGGGTATCACAAAAGACGGAAAACCCTGGAAAATTAATTTGTTCCTCCGTTTAAGAAAAAGGTGCAACCATGAAAAATTTCATGTTCGTCATCGTCATATTGGGTTTATTGAGTGCATGTGCAGCTACCCCAACCCAGGACATCCAGGCCACGATCGCCGTCGGTATGGAACAAACCCGTGCCGCTGAGCCTACCGCCACTTTTACACCAGAACCAAGCCCGGACATACAGGCTACCATCAACGCCGGGATTGCAGCCACCCAAACCGCGCAACCGAGCGCGACGCTTTGCTCGCGATGACTGGAATGGTAAATGTGTCATGGAGAATGTGGCTAAAAATCTTATGGGGATGACTCGCAACTTGAAGATCCTTCGGCGCTGCCTCAGGATGACCTGACCTTTTGGAATGGTGGCGAGTACAGGCCTTTGGGTCTCAATTTATTTTCGTAGGTCGTGGTGGAGGGACCAAGCCTGTCACCTTCAGGATGATCTACCGGACTGAAACCCGACGCTTCACTTGCCTTCACAATGACTAACGGCGGATTGGTGAAAACCGCACCAATCTCGCCCT
>CAYMNM010000048.1:0-3466 GCA_964391795.1 uncultured Anaerolineaceae bacterium
TTCGGTCACTTCGCTGGAACCAGCTTCGACCATGAGGATTGCATCCTTGGTGCCGGCTACTTTGAGATCAAGCGTTGAGACTTCCATCTGTTGCAGGGTGGGGTTGACTACCAATTTGCCGTCGACAAAGCCGATGCGCACGGCACCGACAGGCCCGCTAAAGTAGGGAATGTCGGAGACCATCAGGGCAGCGGATGCAGCCGAAATAGCCAGCATATCGATGGGGTTTTCGGTGTCAGCGGAGAGGGACATGATAACAACCTGAACCTCATTGCGGAAGCCCTTAGCAAAGAGCGGGCGCAGGGGGCGGTCAGTGAGGCGGGCCACGAGGGTGGCTTCGGTGCTGGGACGGCCTTCGCGGCGGAAGAAGGAACCGGGGATGCGGCCGCCGGCGTACATACGTTCTTCGTAATCAACAGTCAGCGGGAAGAAGTCTTGACCTTCGCGCAGGCCGCCCATGGTGGCGGCGGCAAAAACAATGGTATCGCCCTGACGTAGGGTGACGGAACCGCCAGCCTGGCGAGCCAGACGGCCGGTCTCGAAGGTGACATCCTTGTCACCAAGTTTGGTCGTGAAATAACGTGCTTCGGGTTTCATTTTTTCCTTTTCTATGAAGCTTGCCAGTGCAGGTGCTGAAATTCGGGGAATATGGGGTTTGACATTTGCAGATTTGCAGAATTGCAGCTATTCCAGAAATTTCAAGACCCGACTGGCGTTGGATTGGTAATAAGTGTGTTAAGTAAGGCGCGGAGAAGCTTTAACCAGATCTTTACAATCTTGCTGGTATCTGCTTCCCCGCGAGGTTTCAATGCCTATCTTTACTTCTTGCGGATGCTGAGTGCTTCAGTAATCGTAAGGAAGCGAGCATAGTCCTTCTGGCGTAAATAAGCCAAAAGGCGGCGACGCTGACCCACCAATTTCAACAAGCCACGGCGGGATGAATTGTCGTGTTTATTGGCGCGAAGGTGTTCGGTCAGTGAGGTGATACGTTCGGTCAGCAAAGCAATCTGAACCTCAGGGGATCCAGTATCGCCTGGTTGGCGTTCGAACTTCTTGATAAGTTCCGTTTTCTTTTCCGGGTTTAGTGACATGACGTCTGCTCCTAATAGAATTTTTTATGCAAGTCTCCTGGCAGGCAGCCTAAAAAAAGCGACCGCTTACCGGACCAGTCATAGAAGAGATTATAACCTAAAAAGTGAGAAAGCAATTCACTTGTATCTCCTTTTAAAGGGCTAGTTTTCAGTTTTCTCCTATCAAACCTTACTTGCTGTCCAAATTGTTTACAAGCGGGTTTTGAGGGAATTCCAAGTAATTGCCTATTAATTGGAGATTTAGTAATTATCTCTATTTAATAGGAGTGTGATAAAATATGAGCATGGATCAATCAACTCAAGCAGCGAGTTCACCCACATACTTTGCCGTGATTGGAGACCTGGTGGCTTCCCGCGGCATCCCCGCGCGCGAGAAATTCCAGAAGCAATTCATGCAGGTCATCAGCAGCTTGAATGTACGCTTCAAACCTTCGATTGCCTCCCAATTTACAGTAACACTTGGGGATGAATTCCAGGGACTTTTGGGAGAAGCTTCGCAGATCTGCCACCTGATGGATACGGTCATCACCGGGCTTTACCCGGTAAAAGTGCGCTTTGGCATTGGCATTGGCAGCATGAGCACAGCTATTGACCCCAAATTGAGCCTTGGCGCGGATGGACCCGCCTACTGGGCAGCCAGAAGAGGCATTGAGTACATTCACGACAACAACGATTACGGTAGCAGCCGGGCTTGCCTTTACACCAGCAACCCTTCGCAAAGCCGCTTGATCAATTCCGCCCTGGCAGCCAACGGCCTGATTTTGGACGGCTGGCGGAGCACACAGATGGAAGTGCTTCAAGCCCTGGTCGATTCTGGTCTTTACAGCCCGGAATTTGAGCAAGTCAAACTAGCGGACTACATGAAACTGACGCCAGCTTCTCTGCAAAAACGCATCAAAGGCAGTGGCGTCAAGGTTTACATCCGCAATGGTATGGCCATCTCAGAGGCCATTAACAAGCTGGGAAAGTTAGTGTGACAATTACCCAAAGCTTGATCTTGTATCTCATTGCCCACCTGGTAGGGGATTTTTACCTGCAGTGGCAGAGCCTTGCTGAGCTCAAAGACAATTCGAGACGCGGGCTCTTTTTTCACATCCTGATTTATGGTGCAGCATTTCTGACCACCTTGCTGGTAGCCAAACCGAGCCTGCCTGCCCTGGCTGTCATCACAATTGGGCACGGGCTCATTGATTGGCTAAAATATTGTTATCTGCATAGTGGTGACCCAAAAAAGAAAGAAGACAAACGCATTTTACGGCAGGAAGCACCCTGGTTATTTTTGTTGGACCAAGGTTTGCATGTGCTTCTAATTTATCTTGCGGTGAGGGTCTGGCCGAGCAGCGGACTGCAAGCCTGGTTCCCTGCGCAAAGCTTTGATGGCATACGCTGGATACTGGTGGTGGCGCTGGTTGGTAAACCTGCTAACGTCAGCTTTAAACGCGTTTTCACGCGCTATGCCAATTACCAAAGCAAGACCAAGACAGTAGAAGGGGCTGGCTCCCTGATCGGCTTTTTTGAGCGGGTTTTCACGGTCATTTTTGTGCATCTGGGGCAATATTCCGCGCTTGGCTTCGTAATGGCAGCCAAATCGCTGGCGCGCTTTAAACTGCTCAGTGAGGACCAAAGCTTTGCCGAGTATTATTTGATTGGCACACTTTACAGCATACTTTTTGCGCTTCTGGCTTACATATTCGTTTTCAAGTTGCTTGTTTGAAAAATCTGCTGCCAGGAGCGACTGACTACGCGAAGTTGACATTTACCACCCGGTACTCTATGATTAAGTTCTCAGGCTGGTCAGGTGCGCGCGCTCGCAAGAGTGAGGAAAGTCCGTACACCACAGGGCAGGGAGCCAGGTAATACCTGGAGAGGCGTAAGCTTCTGGATAGGGCCACAGAAACAATCCGCACGTAAGTGTAAGGGTGAAAAGGCGGTGTAAGAGACCACCGGTACCGGCAGTAATGCAGGTAGCCAGGCAACCCCCTTCCGGTGCAAGGTCAAACAGGAGAGAGAACCTGCCCGGTTCGCTTGATCTCCGGGTAGACCGCGTGGAGCTTCCCCGTGAGGGGCAGCCAAGATAGATGCGTACCCTTAAGACAGAATACGGCTTATCGGCCAGCCTGAGATTTTCGATTGTAAAGGTTTGTAAATTCTTCGTTCGTTCATACTTCCTAGTAGGAGGAAGCCAGTTTCTCACAGGACCAGCTGGGCAAAAGAGCCAAGACAGGCGAGGCGCTACGCTTGCCTCTGCCCCTACCACAAGCGTAAAAACCAGATTGCCACGTCGCTATGCTCCTCGCAAGGACTGAAATGGGGAGGTCATCCTGAGCATCATTTGCGAAGGATCTGCTAAATCTGACATGCTGCTAGAAGATGCT
>CAYMNM010000048.1:3566-5269 GCA_964391795.1 uncultured Anaerolineaceae bacterium
ATGACGGAAGGCAACTTATTTCCAGAACTTTCATCAGAACCGCAACCGGAAATCAAGTCGGATGGGCTTGCGCCAGATCCAGACACTAATTCCAATCCATCAAATCTTGAAGTGCTTCCTCTCTCATCAGTTCTGCCGGAAGAACTTACGCCTCCTGTTGTCGTTGAACCTGTAAACCCCGTCTTGGGGGATGGGACCGTTCCACCGACGCTTCCTCCCGATAATTCTGGAACATTAACCCCTTCCCCCCAGGCCAAACGGCCAGGTACCTTCTGGCTCTGGGCAGCGCCGATTTTGTTGCTCCTTCTAATCACCTTCGCGGTTGGGGTGCGTGCTTTCATCGTCCGCGGTATTGCCAACATTTCGTTGGATGTAGTGCGCCCAAGATCGGGGGAAAGCGTAATACTCGATCGGCCAATATCCGTGGTCGCCCGCATCCGCAGTTCAAACGGTTGGTCAAAAGCCAATTTCTACGTTAACAATCAGCTCATGCGTACAATCAACGCTACACAGGAATCGAATTTCGACCAGGAGTTGAGCTTTGCCTGGACCCCAAACGTTGAAGGGGCTACGATGTTGCGTGTGCAGGTGACCAACCAGCAGGGTAATCAGACCGCCACGGAAGATGTTGCAGTGCTCGTTGTCAACGGTCAAAACAGCGCGACAATCACGCCACTGCCGGCTGCTAGCGCCACCATCACGCTCACTCCAACCAAGGGTCCCAGCCCAACCCCCTGTACAGATCTATTTGAGATTATCTCAGAGAGTGGCCTGGTTATGGGCACCCAAATGGACCTTGCCAGGCCTTTCACCAAAAGCTGGACGCTAAAGAATGTAGGTTCCTGCCAGTGGGATAAATATAAATTTGTCTTCGTCAGCGGCTTGCTGCTGGGCGCTACTACCCCCCTGCAAGTGCCGATCACGGAGCCGGGCGGAACTGCTACCCTCAACTTGAATTTGACATCACCCTCGATTGCCGGCAATTTTATTGGCAAGTGGCGGGTGCAAAATTCCAAAGGCGATTTGTTTGGGCCGGAATTGGTTTATGGTCTGATGATCCCCAGCCCGACGCCAACCATCACGCCCACCAAAACCGACACGCCCACCCCAAGGCCAACTTTCACCCCGCGCCCCAGCCTTACCCCACGCTTTTCTTTAACGCCAACAACCACGAGAACTTACACCCCAACCGCAAGCGCGACCACGACAAGTACACCGACTTTCACCCTAACACCAACCAATACTGACGTGCCGACTGCAACTTACATTCTTACTCCTGAGCCACCAACTCCGACGGAGACTCCGACAGAGACTCCAACCCAACCACCTACACCAACTCAAACCCCGACCCCAACTGAGGTTGATTGGGTCATTATTACAGTACCTATCACAAAGACGCCCGGGGTAATCGAGTATATTGAAACTCAAGCCACCAAGACAATGACTCCAACACCTACGGAAGTACCACAGCCTTAGCCTGGTATTTTAATACGCGAAAAATCAAACATAGATCCCTCACAAGACAGTTCGGGATGACAGTAGCTGAGGGGGTAGGTTCGGTATGACGGAGTGGGTTTGGGATGACGGGGGTAGGTTTAGGAAAAAAAAAGAAAGAGACAATCTCTTTCCTTTACAAACGATTGTTTCTAAAAATGTCAGATTTTTGAGTTGGCAAAATCTTCGGGATGCAGGATCAAATCACT
>CAYMNM010000048.1:5369-15488 GCA_964391795.1 uncultured Anaerolineaceae bacterium
AAAAATGTCAGATTTTTGAGTTGGCAAAATCTTCGGGATGCAGGATCAAATCACTGAGCGGGCGCTTGGGCACATGGTGCACATCCTCAGCATCACGGTAGTAACGGATGCCATGCTCTTCCGAAATCTCCTCCACAGCCACAAGTTCAGTTGGCTTGCCCAATGCCAGCAACAGCACAATTTCATAGTGGCTGGGGATTTTCAGATCTGACCGTAGCGCATCACGTTTGATGGCGCCCATCATAACCCCGCCAAAACCAGCTTCATTGGCGGCAAGCATAATTGTTTGGGCGGCAATCCCAGCGTCCAGGTCAAAATTTTGTCTTAGGGTCGTATCGCCGAGGATCACGACGTACGCAACTGGTTTCTCTCCTTCTTTGGGACCACCCCATTCCTTGAGGTAACCAGCAAAGCTAATACTTCTAAACACTAATTCATTCAACTCTGGTTCATTAACCAACAGGAACTTGAGACACTGAAGGTTCATGGAACTTGGTACAAGCCGGGCTAAACCTACCCAAGATTCCAGGGTTTCTTGCGGGATCCTGGTAGATTGATCGAAGCGGCGGTAGCTACGAGTGCGGGCAACAAGGTCTTTAAATTCCATTTTTCCTCTCAATCTCAGAACGAAGTCTTCTTACAAGCAGCCAGGCCAAAGCCAACAAGGCTAAACCTGCCGCGTCAAAAACCAAAAAGCGGGTGATGGATGCCCGCAAAGTTGCATGCTGCAGAGGGATCCGAAGCAAGATAAAAGTTTCACCGATCACCCCCAGGCCTTGCATAATCAAAGCCTCCACTAATGAAAGCTGGTGTTTCAAAGGGTTCAGTAATGCCACTACATAAGGTACTTGCCACATCAGGAAGAGCAAGCCCATTCCAGCCACCGCAGCTTCACCCGGGGCACCAATCAGCTCATAAGCAGCGATAAAGGGTTGTGGGTAAAAAAAGAAGGCCAGAGCCGCATACAGATTTGAAAGCAGAACCAACGCAACCAGCAGCCTGGCCATGTTAATCGACCGGTACCATGCCTGCGAGGTAGTGCTCATGGCATCGCCTTGCTAACCATCCCGCCAATCACGTTAAGATTGCAGGCTTTCTGGCGTATCTCATCTTCGAAAACGTGCGGATCTGTGCAAGTGAGTAAAGCCTGTTCAACTTGCCCAAGCGCAGCCATCAAGTCTGCCCGGCGTTGCAGATCCAATTCGGCGGTGATTTCATCCAGCAACAAGACCGGCCATTCGCCTGTGCGTTGCTTCATCCAGTTTAATTCTGCCAGCTTAAGGGAAAGGAGCGCGGTACGGATCTGACCACGGGAACCAAAATCACCCAGGTCGATTCCGTTGCTGATAAAACGCAACTCGTCGCGGTGCGGTCCGAGTGTCGTCAAACCACGGGCGATATCTTCGCGGTGTGCGGCATGAAGCGCTTTCTTAAACCCACTTTCAAGTGCGTCAATGGTTAGTTGACTGCGGTCAGGTTGCATCTGCAGCAGCACATTCTGATGCTTTGGGTCGGGCAAGGGTTCGTAAGCCGGACGGTAATCAAAACGCAACAATTCTACCCCGCGGGAAAGGTCTGTGTGGATGGGCGCGGCCAGTGCTTCCAACTCACGCAACGCCAGGATGCGGGCAGCCATCAGCTCAGCGCCATGACGGGCGATGATTTCATTCCAGATCTCAAGCTGCCGAGCTTCTCCACCTGATTCCTGTAAGATTTTCAGCAGGGCGTTACGCTGCCCGAGCGCTTTTTGGTAATCATTCAAGTGGCGGGCGTAACCAGGGTGGATTTGCGATAGCAGTTCGTCAAGATATTGGCGGCGATGGGAGGGGGCGTCTTCAATAATTCTGGCCATTTGGGGCAAGAAAGAGACCGTGTTGAACTGGCCAAAAAGTTCGTTCACTGATTTCTTGACTCCATCCAACAGCAACTCACGGCGATAGCGCGGAGCTGTGCCACCGTTGAATTCCAGGATAAGTCGTACTTCCAGGCTGTGCTTGCGGCCAGAACGTTCATACTCACCAATGATCCGTCCAACTTGCAGCGGTTCAGGCGGCAAGTTAAAGTTGACAAGCTGACGGTCAAGAGCAGTATGAAAAGATGAAAAAGTTGACAGGTAGGCTATCGCCTCGAGAATGCTGGTTTTTCCCTGGGCATTTGCGCCACTAATCAGCGTTAAATTGGGAGGAACCTCCAAATCCAGGCGATTGAAGACGCGGAAATTGGTAAGAGAAAGCCTTTTAAGCTGCATTAATCCTGGATCCGCTCAGCTTCTTCAGCGCTGGGACGGTGAACTTCGAGGGCTTTATCGATGTAGAGCACCCCATTCAGATGATCAATTTCATGCTGGAAGATGCGAGCCAACCAACCCTCTACATTTAGCTTGATGGGCTTACCGTAACGGTTCAGGGCTTTCAGACTGACAGCCTCACTGCGTTCAACAGTTCCTGCAAGGCCGGGTACTGAGAGGCAGCCTTCCAGGTCGGTCACTTTTTCTTCTGAAAACCAGGTGAACTGAGGATTGGCTATGACATAACGCTTGGGTTTGGCATCCTCATCTTCATCATTCTCGTTATACTCGATGACCACAAGCTGCAAGGGTTCACCGATTTGTGGTGCTGCCAGACCAACTCCAGGTGCATCGCGCATGGTTTCGAGCATGTCATCCACAAGTTTTTGGAACTCTGCGTCGAATTTGGTGACGGGTTTGGATTTAATTCTCAGACGTGGGTCTGGATAGGTCAAAATTTCTAAGATAGCCATAACGTTTCCTTCGTGCCCCTATTTTACATCATCCGAAGGGCGGTTTACGCCGCATTTGCGCTTTGTCGGGGCTTTCTAATGGCAGATTAATAGCCTCTTCAGGCTCGGTAGCTGAAATTTCTTCGTGATAGAGCCTGAACCACTGAGCCAAGCGATCTTTTTCAGCTTCAGCTTCAGAGTGATTAATGGCTTCCTGGCGGTCGCCCATGCGGGCAAAGATTTCCTGTTGCACAACAGAAGGTTCGTAGACGTCATCAAAGGTGAGTTGCTGATTGCCAACACTTATAAAGACCGTACCGTAGTTAAGCATCACTTGCAGAATTCCTTTTTTCTCATAATGGATGCTCAAAATCGAATCCAGTGGGGCCACTCGGCGGGATTCTTTACCAAAAGGTCTGCGGTCTATATCAATTATCTGAGTGGGATTGATTATGAAAATATCATTTTTCCAATCCGTATAGGCATAGAACCACCAGAAGAGCATGGAGAGCAGGAAGAACACAGCGATGATCATCAGCATTTGATGATTCAAGAAATTGATTCGATAAGAAGAAGCTGCTGCAAGGATGCCGAAAGCTGTCAAAATTCCAAGAAAAGGCAAAAATGTGCTACGCAGCATCACCCACCAGTGCTTGCGGTAGGTGATAGTATCGCCCATTTCAAAGCGTACCTTCAGAAAGTCTTGAAATAGCCAATCGTTAAAATCGGAATCGCGCACGGGTTCGGCTAATAGTGTAGCTTGCACTTCCCTTTCTATCTCAGCAGGGGTTACTTCCTGGATAGCTTTACCGAATTTTTTCCGAAGTGCAGATCTAATGCTGGCTTCATCGAGATCGGTGGCTTTCTGTTTGCGGCCATACCAATATGCTTCTACCATTTTGGCGATCGCTTGTGCGTGTGCAACGCGCTTGAAACGTATATCACCCATGTAGGTGCGCAGCAGGACATCTGAAAAACCCAGTACCGAGCCATCACGGCTAGTTTCAATCCCAGTTGAAATCAATGTACTTAGAGGGGCTTCTTGACGGCTATCGTAGAGGCCAGAAAGATGTTCCATCCAGATAATTCGCTTGCTTGTAATCAAATAGTAATCGTTAGCCCAATTGTGCAAATTCCAGAGCAACCAGATTGCGGAGATAACGAAAGCTATCGGAAGGACGACAAGCTGGGTTTTTGAAGTAATAACAGGCAGAAATTGCGTAAAAAGCAAGACAAGCGCGAAAACAACGATGGGAAGCAATCCACCCAAAAAGAGGAAGAAGGGGTGTTTGCGGGTCATCAACTGCACAGTTTCACCTTTTTGCAACCAGGCCAGTGGCGTGCGCTCAGATAAGACGCGTGATTCACGCATGACCTGAGCTGTTTCTGCAAAACCTGCAAACTGTCTTTGAGCAGACCGCAAGAGGCTGAGAGGATAAAACAATAGTTCACAGCTGGTTTGAGCTAACGCGGAGTTTTGGTAAATTGAGTAGTCTTGCAGAATTTCATCGCCAAGTAAGTCGCCACGGTGGTATTGTTTGAGCACTTCACCTGCTGGAGAAAAGAGGTCGGCCACGCCAGATTTGAGGATCAGAAGACCTTGTAGGGCTTGCCCGGGTTCAAAAATAGGATTGCCTGAGGCAATGTTTACCGGTTTTAAGTTGCTTTCGACTTCTGATAGCTGGTCATCATCAAGTGCGCTGAACAGCGGCACGCCCTTGAGAAGCTGACCGATCGGTGAAAGCTTGAGATCTGATGAAGATTCAGTATTCATATTTATTTATGGTTTCAAGAGTTGTACCAAGTTTGGACAAATCGTATTTTAGTCAGCTGAGAGCCTTGGCAAAAGCAGAATAATAGACAAGCAGAAATCCAAACCAGGATTTCTGCTTTTGTGATTAAGCCAGTCAAAGGATTTGACTAAGAGAAACGCGTTTATTGCTTGGACTGAAGTTTTACAGCGGTACCCGATGCGGTGACCATCAACATACTGCCACCCTCACCAAGGGTTTCGTAATCCACTTTAAGTCCCAGAATTGCATCAGCACCCAGTTGTTGTGCCCGCATAACCATTTCGTTGATGGCTTCTGTGCGTGCCTGAACGACAGATTCTTCGTACATACCGGAACGACCGCCCACAAAGTTGCGCAAACCGGCTGCAAAGTCCTTAAGGAAATTGACGCCTTCAATAACTTCGCCGAAGACTGGGCCAATATATTGGGTAACGACGGCATTGTCAATATTATTCGTGTTTGTGATAATCATTTTTCCTCCGATAATAGTTGTTGTTATTTCGGTTTGAATTCTAAGGTTTTCTAAATTAGGTCAACCCATATTATCTATGGTTCCATAACACTAATACTGTCAGGGCAGGCGCCTTCAGGAATTAAGAAAAAAGCGGGCAAATTAATGCCCGCCGATTCTTGTTTACTCGACTGGAAGCTCTTGAGTTTCTGATAGATCCACTTTTTCGCGCTTGTTGGCCTGGGTTTTGCCCAGACGAGTGCGGGTGGTCTCCTCGCCGGTTTTGGGTTTTTCAACTTTCTCCGTTTTGCCCGGAACCCGGGTAAAAGTGAGTCCATCGTCATCTGATTTGTCCACCAGCATGGTGTCGCCATCTTTGAAGTCACCGGCTAGCAGCTTGGCTGCCAGGGGGCCTTCAACATACTTCTGCAGGGCGCGCTTAAGCGGGCGGGCACCCAGAAGAGGGTCAAAGCCTTCATTGGCCAACCAAGCACGCGCTTTATCGCTGACTTCCAGTTTGACACCATTCTCTTGCAGGCGGCCTTCCAGTTCTTTGAGCTGCAGACCAACGATATCGAGCACATTTTCGTGGCTGAGCGGGCTGAACATGACAATATCATCGATGCGGTTTAGGAACTCAGGCCGGAAGGCAGCTTTGAGGGCTTTTTCAATTTTCTCATGGCTGGATTTGATATCCACACCATCGTCATCACCCAAAAAGCCCAGAGAGCCACCCTTGCGCACAAATTCAGTGCCCAGGTTGGAGGTCATGATAAGCACGGTATTGCGGAAATCCACCACCCTGCCCTGGCCGTCAGTCAGGCGGCCGTCATCCAGAATTTGCAACAATGCGTTCCAAACTTCGGGATGGGCTTTTTCAATTTCGTCAAATAGTATCACCCGGTAAGGCCGCCGGCGTACGGCTTCGGTGAGTTGACCACCTTCTTCGTAACCCACATATCCGGGAGGCGCGCCAAAGAGGCGGCTGACAGTGTGCTGTTCACGGTACTCACTCATATCCACCCGCACAAGATTGTCCTCATCGTCGAAGAGGAATTCTGCCAGGGCCTTGGCTAACTCTGTCTTGCCTGTACCCGACGGCCCAATAAATATGAAAGAACCAATGGGACGTTTGGGATCTTTGAGGCCAGAACGACCGCGGCGGATGGCATCGGAGATAGCGTGAATAGCTTCTTCCTGCCCGACCACGCGCTCATGAATGCGCTCTTCCATCTGCAGCAGTTTTTCGGATTCCTCCTCCAGAAGTTGGGTGGTGGGAATACCGGTCCACTGATGAATAACATCCGCGATGTCGTTGGCATCCACTTCATCATCCAGTTTATTTTCGGACTCCCACTTGACGCGTTCGCCTTCAAAATCCTGTTCAATGCGCAGGCGTTCTGCTTTGATTTTGACCGCACGTTCATAATCGCGTTCCACACCGGCCTGTTCTTCTTCAAGGGTCAGTTTGTCGATGTGACGCTTCTTTTCGCGCAGTTCTTCAGGAAGAGAATATAAGGCTACGCGCAATTTCGCAGCTGCTTCATCCATGAGGTCGATAGCCTTATCTGGCAGCTTACGTTCTGTCATGTAGCGTGAGGACAACTTGGCAGCAGCAGAGAGAGCTTCGTCAGAGAGAGTAACTTTGTGGTGCGCCTCGTAGCGGTCGCGCAAGCTCTTAAGCATATCGATGGTATCTTCGATGTTGGGTTCTTCAACAAAGATTGGCGCAAAACGGCGTTCCAGCGCAGAATCTTTCTCGATGTGCTTGTGGTATTCATCAAGCGTGGTGGCGCCGATACACTGCAGGTCACCGCGGGAAAGGGCCGGTTTGAGCATGTTGGAGGCATCCATGGCCCCTTGCGCAGCGCCGGCACCCACAACAGTGTGCAATTCGTCAATGAAGAGGATGACTTCGCCATTAGAAGATTCAATTTCATCCATAGCGCCTTTGAGACGTTCTTCAAATTCACCGCGAAAGCGGGTACCTGCCAGCATTGCGCCGAGGTCGAGAGCGACCACGCGCTTGCCGGAGAGAATCTCTGGGACGTCATCGGTGGCAATTTTTTGAGCCAAACCTTCGACGATGGCCGTCTTACCTACGCCGGCCTCACCAATAAGCACCGGGTTGTTCTTGGTACGGCGGCAAAGCACCTGAATGAGGCGCATAATTTCCATTTCACGGCCATAAACCGGGTCCAATTTGCCTTCTTTGGCAGCCTGGGTGAGGTTGCGGCTGAATTTTTCGAGCGTTTTGTAACGGGTTTCACCGCGCACACCTGTGCTGGTGGCTTTTGTGCCACCACGAATCTCCTGGATGGCTTCGGTGACGTTCTGGCGGTTGAGGTTGAGTTCTTCCAGCAGATGGGCAAGCTGGGTGTTTTTCTCAGCCAGAATTGCCAGGAAGATGTGCTCGGTGGAGATGTATTCATCGCCCATGCGCGCAGCTTCGGTCTTGGCCATATCCACCACCATCTTGACTCTTGGGGTCAGGAAGATTTGGCCGGAAGGGCCACCGAAGATATTAGTGCGCGGCGTTGTGCGCAAGATGACATCCACGCGGTCGGCCACCTGGCCCGGATCCACCTTGAGGATATCCAGTATTTGGCTAACTGTGCCATCGGGTTGTTCAATCAGGGCAAGCAGGATGTGTTCAGAATCAATCTGACTGTGACCATAACGCTGAATAATTTCAGCAGCACGGCTGGCCGCATCCTGGGCACGCTCTGAGAATTTATCAAATCGCATCATAAGAAATCCCTTTCCATAGAAAGCCTAAGCCCCTCCTTAGGATTAATCCATTCTACGAATTAATTATTAATATTTTCTCTAAATTAATACAAAAACATAGCGTCGCCAAAGGAAAAAAACCGGAAGTTCCGGGCCTTGGCTTGCTCATAAGCGTGCAGGATTTGTTCCTTTCCCGCGAATGCTGAGACCAGCATCAATAAGGTCGACTTTGGGAGGTGAAAATTGGTGATCATGGCATCTACCAGGCCAAATTGGTACCCTGGTAGGATGAAGAGGCCGGTATTGCCAGTGAAGGGTTGAATTAGCCCACCCTGGGAGGCCTGGGAGGCACTTTCAAGCGTGCGCACGCTGGTTGTGCCCACCGCGATGACACGGCCGCCATTTCGTTTGGTACGGTTAATCAAGTCCGCAGTTTCTGAGTTTAGTTCGCACCATTCCTGATGAATCAGGTGGGTTTGAGGGTCTTCTTCAGTGACGGGGGCAAAGGTATCCAGCCCGACGTGCAAGGTAATCTCCGCGAAATTCTCACCCTGTGATTTAAGTTTGTTGATTAAATCTTGCGTAAAATGAAGCCCTGCCGTTGGGGCAGCCGCAGAGCCGGGAATGTGGTTATAGACCGTCTGATAACGTTCAGGGTCTCCCCGGTAACCGTGAATATAGGGCGGTAAAGGAATATGCCCTGCTGGAGTATAGAAGCGCTCAATGGGTTCGGCGAAGCGGACCAACCTGCGTGAACCTTCAAGTAGAGTGGTCACCTCAGCAAGTGGGCCATCCAAAACTTGCATACGGGTACCTTGGCGCACTTTGCCGCCAATCAGACATTCCCAAAGAAGGTCTTCGTGTTTATTGAGCAGCAGGAGCTCCAATTTGCCGCCCCCAGGCAGTTTGGTAGCGTAAAACCGTGCCGGGATGACCCGCGTTTGGTTGACGACCAAGAGATCACCTGGTTTGAGGTATTCAGGCAAATCGAAAAAGTGACGCTCCTGAATTTGGCTACTAAAGCGCTGCATAACCATTAATTTGGAGTGGTCGCGGGGTTCAACCGGCTGCTGCGCAATAAAGCTGACTGGCAGCTCGTAATCAAAATCTTCTGTTTTCATAGCGGAAATTATTCGTCCTGTGTAAAAAGGTCGGGCTGCGCCAGTTGGGTGGGCGCTTTTCGCCCAAGGTGTTCATAGGCAAGGGCGGTGGCCAGCCTGCCCTGGGCAGTACGGTCAAGGAAGCCAAGCTGCAGGAGGTAAGGCTCAATCACGTCCATGACAGTATCCTGTTCCTCACTGATTGAGGCGGCAATGGTATTGAGGCCAACCGGGCCACCGTTGTATTTGTCGATGATGGTCAGAAGCACACGCCGATCGATCTCATCCAGGCCCATAGCATCCACATTCATCATATCGAGGGCTGTACGGGCAATTGCTTTGTTGATTTGGCCTGTGGAGCGCACTTCCGCGTAATCGCGTACACGGCGCAACATGCGCAAAGCGATGCGGGGGGTCCCACGAGCACGGCGGGCAATTTCGAGCACACCTTCTTCGTCACAGGGGACCTTTAGTAAGCCAGCGCCACGGCGGATGACATCCGCAAGGGAGGCATCATCGTAGTAATCCAGGCGATAGACTGCCCCAAAGCGTGCTCTTAGAGGGGCGGTAATCAGTGCCAGACGCGTGGTAGCCCCTACCACGGTAAAGCGGGGCAGTTTTAGGCGCACCGATTTTGCCTGGGGCCCTTTTCCAATAACAATGTCAAGGGCGTAATCTTCCATGGCGGGGTAAAGAATTTCTTCAATTTGCCGGCCAAGGCGGTGGATTTCGTCGATAAAAAGCACATCACCAGCCCTCAGATTGGTGAGGATGGCAGCCAGGTCGCCGGCGCGTTCGATGGCTGGGCCGGAAGTGACTTTGATGTTGTGGCCCATTTCAGTAGCCACAATATGTGCCAGGGTGGTTTTACCCAAACCGGGAGGACCATAAAAAAGCAAATGCTCCAAGGGTTCACCACGCTTTTTGGCGGCCGAGATTTGGATGGAGAGGTTAGCTTTAACCTGCTGTTGGCCGATCAATTCATTGAGTGTGGTTGGGCGAAGGGCATTGTCAATAGGGTCCTCCGGCCGCTTTTTACTGGCCAAGATGTTTGCTTTCGATTTATCTTCCATTGGGCTAATTATATATGAAAGCCTGCCTAAAGCGCGAAGCTGGATTAATCCGACAGTGCTTTAAGCGCAGTAAGCAGTGCGGGTTGAGATTTTGCTACCAAAAGATTGATGTTGCCATTATCAACCGAGTAGGCCGGTTCGTAGTATTCCAGCAAGGGTAGCAAAACCTCGTCCACCCAAGCGTTGTTTTCCTCGCCGAAGGAATGCGAGGAATCCTGGTGCTCCGTGTTCAG
>CAYMNM010000049.1:0-1619 GCA_964391795.1 uncultured Anaerolineaceae bacterium
CTTTCTTACCCTAAGATTCCAATATTTAGGAACCTGGAGCTATCGATATTGGAAACGTCGTTATAATTTTGGAAAATAAAGTTGTCAAAGAAGTGTCATGAAAACTGAAAAATCACTATGGGGCATACCCCAGCTAAGTGTACGATCGATATTGCTGACTGTAATCGGGGCAATCCTGATTGGCATCAGCTCAACGTATATTGCTCTGCGCATGAGCGCGTTGCCATGGCCGACCATTTTTGTGGCTGTTCTTTCAATGGCGGTGCTGAAATTGTTTGGCAATACCACGCTGAATGAGATCAACGTCACACAGACAGGTATGTCCTCGGGGGCGATGGTGGCAGGCGGCCTGGCATTCACTATTCCAGGCTTGTGGATTGCCGGCATCTACAAAGCCTACGACCCCACCCTGAGCACCCTCAACGAGTGGTTGCTGCCAAAACTGTGGCCGGTATTGTTGGTTTCGCTGATCGGGGTTGTACTAGGCACGGTGCTGTGTTGGTACTACCGCAAGCGTAATATTGAAGAACTGAAATTGGCTTACCCCATTGGTGCGGCTGCGGCAGAGACGCTTGAAGCGGGGGATGAAGGTGGCAAGAAGGCAGCGGTGCTGTTCGGGGCGCTGAGCGTATCGGCAATTTTCACCTTCTTGCGAGACAAACTGGCGTTCATTCCTCAAGCTATTGACGGAAAAATCTCCAACCTGCCCATGCAGTTCTACGCGTCCCCAATGGCAGTGGCCATCGGCTACATCATCGGTTTTCCCGGCGCGGCCTATTGGACCCTGGGGGCTTTGCTTTCGCATTGGGGTCTAAGGTATTTTGGCCTGCTTTTGGGCACCTTCAGCGACGAAGCACAGGCGGGGTCTTTCATCCTCACCGCAGCAGTGGGTCTGATGGTAGGCTCTGGGATTGGGATTCTTATCCAGTTTGTTAGGTCACAGTTGGAAAGTAAAGCAAAAACGGTGACTACCACCAGCGATCTGAAGCTAAGCGTTTCCAGGCGAAACGGATTGTACGTGTTGATTGCCGCGGCCCTGAGCTTCATATTTAGTATTTTATTGGGGCTTAGCCCCTTGGTTTCGGTACTTCTAATCGCGGGAGTAGTTTTTACGACAATGATGTCTTCAGTAATCACTGGTCAGACAGGCATTAACCCCATGGAAGTGTTTGGCATCATCGTGTTGCTTGCCATACGTTTGCTTGTGCGGGTGGATGACACGCTGGCATTCATGATCGCCGCGGTTGTAGCCGTAGCCTGCGGGTATGCTGGCGACGCAATGAATGATTACAAAACGGGCGCGATTTTGGGCACTGACCCTCGCGCGCAATTTGTGACCCAGATGATCGGAGGGTTGGCAGGCGTCGCGGCGGCTGTGTTCGCCCTATTCGCGATCATCTGGAGCTTTGGCGGCGTTGGCGGACAGACAGGCCTAACGGCTGCCCAAGCGCACAGCGTGACCGCTCTGGTAAAAGGCATTGGCGACCCGGTAGTGTTCTTTATTGCCCTGGTCTTAGGATGCCTGCTTTACATCAACAACGTGCCTGCCATGATTATTGGCATCGGAATGTTACTCTCACTCGGCATGGCCATGGCAATCTTGCTGGGTGGTGTGCTCA
>CAYMNM010000049.1:1719-14947 GCA_964391795.1 uncultured Anaerolineaceae bacterium
GGAATGTTACTCTCACTCGGCATGGCCATGGCAATCTTGCTGGGTGGTGTGCTCAGCCTGGTGATCACCAAATGGGTCAAGCAAGAGCAGTCAAGCAGCATTGCCAATGTGATTTCGGCTGGTCTACTGGGTGGCGAAGGCATTATGGCGACCTTGCTGGCTTTCATCGCCATGTTTGGTGGGTAATCTAATCCAACATCAAATAACAAAGAGTAGGCTGACCAAAATGATTAGGTCAAAAATCTTCGGGAGAGATTATCTTTTAGCCCGTCAAACAATATTGTGAAGTATCCATCCCAGCTCGTTTTTCAGACAATAACCAAGCAATACCTTTTGTGTCGTTTAATCGTTGAATCTCATTTGCAGAAATTTTCTTCGGCCACTTTTTTCTGGAAAACGCAGTAAAGTTTGACTCTCAATCTCAACCTGACTATAATCAAAGCATGGAAGGATTAATTTTTGTCCTATGATCTGGGGTGGTCCTTCCAGGCAACCTCAAATTGTACAAACACGCCTTTAGCTAAAGTGCGTGTTTTCATTTAATTAACTGAGTGAAACGGAGAAAATTGACATGATGGATAGCGGATTGATCGGTAAGATTGAAAAAGCCAAGCGTTACGCAGAAGAACGCGACCGTATTTCATTCAAATCCTTCGAAGCAACGCTTAATGGTGAAAACAACGATCACACCGTAAAGTATCTGGACGGTAAATGGCAATGCACTTGCTCATATTTTCAATCCCACGGTATTTGCTCGCACATCATGGCTTTTGAAACCATTCTCGACAAGATGGTACAAAAAGCCGAACAAGAATAAATAAAGCAAACAACAGACAAGCGGCTCTTTTTGAGCCGCTTTCTTTTTTAATTGCCGTTTTTACGCGTCAGTTCTTTTTTCGGGAGAGATTCCACAACGCCAGCAGGTAAAAAACCATAGCCGTTCCAAACAGAATCAAAATACTAACACCCGGAGTTACCGCCCTCTCTCCAAATGTCAATTCCATCCCCAGGTGCCGTTTAAAATCAGTTGCCACACCAGCAGGCGCATCGGCAAATACACGCTCAATTCCCGCCCGCATCATCACCTGCCTGATCAGCGATGCGGCATGCGAAGGCGGGAAGAGTTTGATGATCCATTGCACCGCCGAAGGAAACACGCCAATGGGCAGATAGATGCCGGTGAAGAAGCCAATCAGTGTGCCAACCAGGGTACTGGCAGTGCCATAGGCATTCAAGGTGTTAAAAAAGGAGACCATAAAAACCACGATGGCGCTGTTGGCTACCGTGGCAAGCAGGATTAAGCCCAACAATTTAATCAAATCCAGTAAGCTGATCAGTGAACCGCCTTTGATTACGATGAAGGCTTCGGCAATCACCAGTGCGGCCAGACTCATCAGAATACCAACAACGATGGTGCTCAGGATGTAACCTCCGGTCATGCTGTTGCGGGAGAGAGGTGAAGCCACAAAATCCTTCTTGATCTTCCTGGTTTTATCCTCGACCATCGTGCCCAGCGCGCCCAAGGTTGTAGTGAAGGAAGTGACAGCCAACACGCCCCCCATAATCCAACTGTCCATCGTAAAACGAACACCGTCCCTATCCGGTAAGTTACCCGCCCAGACATCCCCCAAAAAGAGCAGGTAAAGCGCAATGATTACAAAAACACCCAACAAAGAGAAAAAGACCGAGTTACGATCCCTGAAGTAGAGTTTTAAATTCCGCAACATCAGGCTGATCATTCGCGCAACTCCTTCCCGGTGATGGTGATGAAAGCATCATCCATTGTTCCCTTAAGCACTTCAAAACTTTCTATCAGCTCTCGCGTGGCCTCGATAATCGGCAGCGCTTGCAAGCTTCCCGCGATCGGTATGCTAAAGCTATCAGCCACACGGGTGTAGTCAAGCCCCATTGCCTGCAGACGTGCTGCCAGTTCATTTTTACGATCGGTGGAGAGCACCACCTTATCTTTGGAGTAAGTATCCCTGAGTTCCGAGGGCGTGCCCTCCCCAACGATCAAGCCGTCATCGATAATCATCACGTAGTCTGCGTTGGCAGCTTCTTCCATGTAGTGGGTGGTTAGAAAGACCGTCATACCCTTCTCTTTTTGGATCTTCTCAATGGTTTCCCAGACGTTTTTACGTGTTTGTGGATCCAGCCCAGTAGTGGGCTCGTCCAGGAAAAGGATCTCGGGGGTATGCACCAACGCCCTGGCGATATCAGCTCGCCGCCTTTGCCCTCCCGAAAGCTGCCCGTAGCGTCGTTTCAGCAAGTTGCTAATTCCAGTTACTTCTGCCGCGCGAACCACCGCAGCATCCAGTTCTGCGCCCTTGAGCTTATAAAAGCTCCCCCTCGTGCGCAAATTTTCCTCAACGGTCAGCAAATCATCCAGCAAGCCTATTTGGAATACTGCCCCTATTATCTTTCGGATTTCAGGGTCATCTTCCCCAAGCCTAAAGCCCCCCACATGTACTTCCCCCGCGTCCTGTTGCAGGAAGGTGCAGATGATGTCAATAGTGGTGGATTTTCCCGCTCCGTTGGGCCCCAGAAAAGCAAACAGCTTGCCCTTCTTCACATGGAAGTCAATGCCGCGTACAGCGCGCACTTCCCCGTAATTCTTTACAAGCCCTCTGACTTCAATCGCGTTTTCCATACCCGTCTCCGGCTGATTTGAGTGTAATTATTCGTTATGAACAGTGATCCAAGGCTATAATTGTTAACACTCTGGACTTGAGAATTATAAGGCAAAACAAACCCACGGGAATGATCCTGAGGAAGGCCGATAAATGGAAACAAGTATCAATATCTTTTTGCAAACACTCGGGGTATGGCTTCAAAGCCTATCGAAGATTCTCTCTTTTCTGGGCACCGAGTCTTTTTATATTTTGGTCATGCCTGCGGTGTATTGGTGTGTGGATGCCCTCTCAGGTCTACGGCTGGGCATGATCCTGGTGCTGAGCGGCACACTAAACGGGCTTACCAAACTGGTTTTCAAATCACCACGCCCTTACTGGGTGGATAAGCAGGTTGTACCTGTTGCCCGTGAACGCTCCTTTGGTTTGCCTTCAGGCCATGCCATGAACGCTTCTGCCCTCTGGGGGCAAATCTCTTATGAATTCAAAAGACGCTGGCTCACCTGGGTATGCATTGCGATGATTGTGCTGATTGGACTTTCACGCCTGGTTTTGGGAGTGCACTTCACCTTGGATGTCGCCATAGGTTGGGTGCTGGGTTTGCTGGTTTACCTGCTCTTCAATCATTACTACTCCCCGATTGCCAGCTGGGTTAAAGCCATGCCGCTCAAACGCCAGATTACGCTGGCCTTTCTAAGTTCGCTGGTGATCGTATTGCTCATTAATCTTGCCTCACTACCTGGCCGCAACTGGGAGATGCCCGCTGCCTGGGCTGAAGGTGCTGGCGCAGTCAACCCCTTTGATACCCGCGGCCTCTATACCGTCGCCGGGCTCTGGTTTGGTTTTTTGGCAGGTTTTCTGCTGCTGCGCACCCAACTTGGCATCCTCCAAAGCAAATCTGGCGGGGTTCACTTGCTCTGGCGCTATCTCATCGGCCTGGCAGGAATTCTGCTAATTTACATGGGCCTCGGAGAATTCATTCCTAAAACCCTCACAGCCTCAACGTTCCTCTTGCAATACCTGCAATCTGCCTTGTTGGGGTTTTGGATAGCTTACCTGGCCCCGCGTCTCTTCAAAGCCTTGCGGGTTGCCAGCTTCAGCAAGCCAGGTCAAAGTTAAGAACCTTTAAAGGTATAATCCGCTCACATTATGTTTGGAAAGAAAAAATCTGAAACAGTTTTTTCGGTTGAGCCTACCGCTAACCAGGTAACCACCATCCTTGGACCAGGTATAAATTGGACCGGCGATCTCCGCGGCAAGGGCGGCGTGCGCATTGAAGGCACTATGGAAGGCGAGATTGCCATGCGCGGGCTGATCGTGGTTGGGGAAACCGGCAAAGTCACTTGCAAGAATCTCACAGCTGATACCGTCTTGGTGGCTGGCATGGTCAAAGGCAATATTACTTGCCAAAAGCTGGAAATCCGATCCACCGGCCGCATCTGGGGCGATGTGACCACCAGTTCATTTGCCAGCGAAGATGGAGCTTTTTTTCGCGGTCAAATGCGCATGGAAGAGCAAATCAACCTCCCCCCCGCCGAAGAGTTGCCTACCCCCAGCCCTGAGTCTCTACCGGAAAGTTAATTCGAGTTTTATGGAAAATCATCCCAAATTACGTATCTCCCGGGGCGACTAATTTTCTTTTTTGTTTTCTTTTTCCTTGGCGCCGTCTTTTTCTTTTTTCTCTTTGCCAAAAATAGGTTGATCCATCAAGATGGTCACCGGACCGTCATTTTCCAGCGCGATCTGGCAGTCAGCTCCGAAAACCCCCGCTTTTGTGGGTACGCCCTGGCCCTGCAGGCTGCCGATAAAAAACTCCCATAGCGGCTTGGCTAATTTTGGGTCGCCAGCCTTTGTGAACGAAGGCCTGCGCCCGCGTGTAGTATCCGCGAAGAGCGTGAACTGCGAAACCACCAAAGCTTCACCGCCCACATCCAAGCAAGAGAGGTTCATCTTGCCGGCTTCATCTTCAAAAATGCGCAAATTCGCAACCCTTGCGGCTAGTTGCCCTGCATCAGCCTGGCTGTCATCATCACCTACCCCCAATAAGATCAACAACCCCTTGCCTATTTCACTGACAAGCTCGCCGTCGATGCGGACGGAGGCATGATTTACCCGTTGCAAAACTGCTTTCATTCCGACCTCTTCGTTTCTAAATTACTGCCAACCTCAAACTGTATCCAATCGGCAGAACTGGTCTGATAATAATGGAATACCCTTGTTTTTAGCAAGAAACCCGGGCTAAACAGCGGTAATCAACTTTTTACTGAACCACAAGAATTTACTAAGACTGCAACCTTCTACCCTGTTATTCACTTTTTCCACTCATCCACGGTCGAAAGGTATAATTCAACTATAGGCTTATGACAACTCCCCCTCTCATCAGTTCAATCCCTGAATATCAATCCATGGTAACTGCGCTTCAAGGCCAACCCACAATTGGGGTTGACACCGAATCAAACAGCCTCTATTCCTACCGTGAGCAGGTTTGCTTGTTGCAGATTTCCACCTCAGATCAGGATTTTCTTGTTGACCCCCTACCGCTGGATGGCATGTCTGAGCTCGGCAAAATCTTCGCGGACCCAACCGTCCAAAAGATTTTCCACGCCGGCGACTACGACATTGCCTGCCTCAAGCGGGATTATGGCTATGAATTTCAGAACCTTTTCGACACCATGTTGGCAGCCGCTACTCTGGGTGAAACTAATCTTGGTCTGGCAGCCTTGCTCGAAAAATATCTTGGTGTTGTGGTGGACAAAAAATACCAACGCGCGGATTGGGGAAAACGCCCCATCAAACCCGAAATGCTGGCTTACGCCCAAAACGATTCCCGTTATCTAATTCCCTTGCGCGACCAATTGCAGGAGGCCCTCACCAAGGCCAGCAAACTTGATTTACTCCTGGAAGACTCTCGCAACCTTGCCAAAACCCCTTCCTCCAACCCCAGCCCTGAAGCTTCGGTCTGGCATGTTCGCGGCGCGCAAGACCTCAAACCAGCCCAAATTAGTCTGCTTCAGGCTCTTATGTTGATGCGTGAGGAACTGGCAGAAAACCTGGACCGCCCGGTTTTCAAAGTGCTCGGCGACGGCAGCTTGGTTGATCTGGCCAAAGTTCAGCCCCACCACATTGAAGAGCTGGACCTCTTACCAACCCTTTCGGCCGGACAGGTTCGAGCTTTCGGTAGGGATATTATGTTTACGATCGAGAAATGGCGCCGCAACCCAGTCGAAGTCAAAAAACGCCCCAATCACCGCCCCAGCGACGCCGAGTTGCACCGCCGTGACCTGCTTTCTACCTGGCGAAAGGAAGAAGGCAAAAAAATGGGCGTCAGTTCAAATATTGTCCTCTCCAAGGATCTCATTGAAAGCATTGGCAAAACCTTCCCAAAAAACGCTGCGGAACTTAAAGCGCTGATGGCTGACTACCCCTGTAGATATGAGCTTTTCGGTGCTGACATATTAAAAGTATTACACAAGGAAACGCTATGAAACTTACTACCTACGGTGCCGCTCAATCCGTAACCGGTTCGATGCATATGATCGAAGTGAACGGCCACAAATTGCTCATGGATTGCGGCCTCTATCAAGGCCGACGCGATGATACTTACAAAGTAAATCTCAACTTCCCCTTTGACCCAAAAACCGTGGATTGCGTGGTGCTCTCGCATGCCCACATCGACCATAGCGGCAATCTGCCTAACTTGGTCAAAAACGGTTTCCAGGGTCCCATCTGGGCCACCAATGCCACTGCGGACTTGGCAGACATTATGCTGCGCGATTCCGGCCGCATCCAGGAAGATGACGTTAAATACGTCAACAAAGTACGCGCCAAGCAAGGCTTGCCCCCGGTACAACCGCTCTACACCGAAAAACAGGCTATCGAGACTGCCCCGCGCTTCCGTTCAGTCTTTTACGATCAACCTTTCTCACCGCTCCCTGGTGTAACGGTAACGCTCTACGATGCCGGTCATATTATCGGTTCTGCCGCTATCTGCCTGGACCTTGAAGAAGATGGCAATAAAAAGCGCCTCTGGTTCTCTGGCGACATCGGTCGCCTGAACGCCCCCATCCTCAGGGACCCAGTTATGCCCAAAGACGTGGATTACCTGCTGATGGAATGCACCTACGGTGATGTTATTCACCCGCCCATCGAAGAAGCTTTTGAGGATTTCAAAGCTGTGGTTTTGCGCACCATCAAACGCGGCGGAAAAGTGATTGTGCCTGCTTTCGCGGTCGGCAGAACCCAGAATCTTAGTTTTTTCCTCGGTGATGCCATCGACAATGGTGAAATCCCTCCCATTCCCGTCATTGTTGATAGCCCTCTGGCAGTGAGTGCCTCAGATATCTATCGACGTCATACCGAATGCTTCGACGAAGAAACTGCCGCTCTCATCCGTGAGCATCGCACCCCCTATCTCGATTTTGACCATGTCATTTACACCCATTCAGTGGATGAATCCAAGGCTATCAACAGCTTCAACGAGCCTTGTATCATCATCTCAGCCTCGGGCATGGCGGAAGGCGGTAGAGTTTTGCATCACCTGCGCAACAACATTGAAGATGGCAAGAACACCATCGCCATCATTTCCTATATGGCCCCATATACCTTGGGCCGGCGTTTACAGGAAAAACAAACCAAAGTGCGCATTTTTGGTGAGCAATTCTTCCGCAAGGCCGAAATTGCCAATGTTGAAGGTTTTAGCGCCCACGCGGACCAGAATTTACTCGTTGAATATGTAAAATCCACCAGCGGTTCGCTCAAGAAACTGATCTTGGTGCATGGTGAATCCGAAACCGAAGAGGCCTTTGTAAACCGGCTCAAGAAAGAACTGCAGCTGCCCGACACTGTTTATCCAACCCGGGGTGAAAGCATCGAATTGTAGGTAATTCGGTTATAATCATTGCTCCAACCGGAGAGATGCCAGAGTGGTTGAATGGGACGGTCTCGAAAACCGTTTTGGTCCTCGTGGCCAACGTGGGTTCGAATCCCACTCTCTCCGCCTCCACATAAAGGTGTTTCATGGAAATAGTAGAACTTGATCGCTCCTGGAAAGGCTTTGTGCTGGTATTCACTTACACCACAGAGTGGTATTACGACGTCTGTCTGCAGGACGGCACAGAAAGCACAACCATTCATCTCGAACGCAAGCCTTTTAATGCTCCTGTTGAAAAAATCTTCGATGGCCATCTATTCCCAGATTACTCCCCCGATTGCCACGCCTTCGGCGTGCAGGTGGATGGCCGTTACGTGGCCTTTCTACAAGTGAGCCAGGAAGATTGGTGCAATCGCTTGCGCGTTAATGAGCTTTTGGTTGAAGAAGCTTATCGAGGACGGGGTATCGGTCACTTATTGATGGATAAGGCCAAGGAGATTGCCCGAGCTAATGGCAACCGCGCTTTGGTACTCGAGACCCAAACCTGCAACGATCCAGCTATCCGTTTCTACCGCAGCTGCGGGCTGACCGTGATTGGCTTGGACATATCCCATTACTCCAACGATGACGTTGCGAAAAAAGAAGTGCGCTTGGAAATGGGCTGCCAAATCTGACTATTAAGCAATTCACAACCCGGCCGATTTCAGGCTTGCCTTACCAACTCCGCAATAATTGCATAGGGCAGAACCCAGCGCCAGGGTATGGATCGCCAGGGCTCTGGCGCGTACTTGATCCCGATTCGCGGGGTAACCTGAATAATCTCGTCCGAAATGGTAATCCCCTGCTCAACCCGCAACCCAGTTTCAGGATCGCAAAGATCCGCCCCATTCATTGATCGGTCCAAACCTAAGGCTTCAGTGAGCTTGGCCGGCCCATCCAGCCATTTTGCTGTCCCCGCCAGGTTTGGCCGTAAAATCCGCATTTTCTCAATCCCAGTCAGTGGATAAACAGCCCTGATAAGCACCGCGGCCGGCTGGCCTTTGGGCTCACAAACCAGGTTCAGCATCCAGTGCATGCCATAGGTGAAGTAAATATAGGCATGCCCGGCCTCCTCGAACATCACCTGGCAACGCGGGGTTGACCCCTTTCGGGCGTGACAAGCCTGGTCATCCTGCCCCTGGTAAGCTTCGGTCTCGCAGATTATGGCGCTCAGGCGAATGCCATCAACTTCACGCATTAAAACCGAACCAATCAGCTCTGGCGCAACCTCGTAAGCTGGGCGCTCATAAAATTCTCTTGGAAGCAATTTGCCCGCTTTAGTGGGCAGCTGAAAGGATGGGGTCTCGTTCAATGGTCAGCCTCAACCCAAGCTCCAGGTTGGTCATTGGCAGGTAATTCAACTTTTCGTAGGCTTTGCCTATGTCAGCGCACATGCGGTCGATACCGCCGCTCTTCAGTTGGTTAAAGATCTCCTCGGGTTTCCGTTGTGTTACATCCCGCACTAACCTCACCAAATCCAAAACGCTCGTTTCAACCCCGCTGCCGATGTTGATGATCTCCTGGTCCACTTTAGTGGCTGAGGCGGCCGCGCTCATGGCATTGACCACATCATCCACATACACATAATCGCGGGTTTGCGTGCCATCCCCATGGATGACAATCGACCCG
Source organism: uncultured Anaerolineaceae bacterium (assembly GCA_964391795.1). Taxonomy (GTDB): domain Bacteria; phylum Chloroflexota; class Anaerolineae; order Anaerolineales; family Anaerolineaceae; genus Mesolinea. The sequence goes on from CAYMNM010000049.1 coordinate 10,888, forward strand.
TTCGTGATGGCATGGTAGAGGTAGTTGGCAATGATGGGTGGATGTGAGGGTGGTACCCGTTGCCCCGGTCCATAGGCGTTGAAGATGCGCAGGATGACACTTTCGGTGCCTACCGTCTGGCTGATTTGGCGTACGTAATATTCCGCACTCAGTTTGGAGACTGCATAAGGCGATTGCGGGTGCACTTCCATGTCTTCGCGATAAGGCGTTTTTTCCTGGTGGCCATAAACCGCGCCAGAAGAAGCCATGACAATGCGCTTGACGCCTGTATCACGGATGGCTTCCATCAAAGTCACCGTTCCGCTGACGTTCACACGGTTATAGTCAGAGGGGAAAAGTTGGGATTCCGGTACAGAAACTTTGGCTGCCAGGTGAAAGACGCAATCCACATCCTGCAGCAGCGTCCAGAGCAAAGGCTTCTCATTGATGTCGCCTTTTGTAAACTCAACTTCCCTGCTTAAATGTGAAGGGTCACCAGTGCTGCAATCATCCAGCACCCGTACCCTGTGGCCTTGTCTAACCAGGCGGTTTGCCAGCCCCGTCCCCAAGAAACCTGCGCCGCCAGTAATCAGAAAATTCATCTATTGTGAGTCCCTAACTGTGGCAAGTATTATAGCATGTGGGTCTTATTTGAAGGTTCTCTGAGCAATTTGGCATTTTTGTCATTTCAAGTCTGTATTTGTGACCATCCTTGTATAATTCAAATTAAGGAGAGCTGATATGGCAAATGATTTTAGGTCCATTAAAAATTTTTTAGAAGAAAACGAGATTAGTTTGGTTGACTTCAAATGGTGCGATCTTTGGGGCCATTGGAGGCATGTCACAATTTCTGCACGCTTTTTTACTGAAGAGATGCTAACACACGGTATAGGCTTCGATGGCTCATCTGTCGGCGTAAAGGATGTAACCTCCAGTGATCTGATTCTCATCCCAGACCTGAATACCGGTTTTATGGATCCATTTTACGAGGAACCCACCTACTCGTTTATTGCCAACATTCATGAAGCCGATACCAAGGCGCCCTTCGAATCCGACCCGCGCGAATTCGTTCGTCGGGCTGAAAAATACCTGCAAAAAACGGGCATCGCGGATGAGTCCGTTTGGGGTCCTGAGTATGAGTTCTTCATCTTTGATGAAGCCAGCTTTGATAATCGCATGCACAGTTCAGGCTTTTACTTTAACAGTTACGAGAGCAATTGGGAGCCCGACGAAGCCATGAGTGGTTACCACATCGGCTCGCATAAGGGCTACCATCGGGTCAACCCCAGCGACCGGGCTCAATCCTTACGCAATCAGGTCTGCCTGATGCTGGAAGAGATGGGTTATGGTGTGAAATACCATCACCACGAAGGCGGCAGCGGTCAGCATGAAATTGAACCGCCCATGCAGGATATTTTCAAATCCACCGATGGCACCCTGGTGGCCAAATATCTGCTAAAGAATGTTGCCTTTGAACTAGGTCAGACTGTTACCTTCATGCCAAAACCTTTGGGCGGAGAAATGGGCAGCGGCATGCACTTCCATCAGTTCCTGCGCAAAGCCGGCAAAAATCTCTTTTACGACGCCAAGAGTCCGATTATGTTGAGCGAGCTGGCCATGCAGTACATCAGCGGCATCCTCTACCACGCCCCAGCCCTCACCGCGCTCACCAACCCTTCCACCAACTCCTTCAAGCGCCTTGCGCCTGGTTTTGAGGCTCCCACCAGTTGCTTCTTTGGTCGCGGGGACCGCACGGCTGCCATCCGCCAGCCCAAGTATGTCACTGACCCCAATGAAGTGCGCATCGAATATCGCACTCCCGATGGCACCTGCAACCCTTATGTAGCCATTCCGGCCATGCTTTTGGCTGGAATTGATGGCATCCAGAAGAAAATGGACGCCAAAGCACTCAATTTTGGGCCTTTCGAATCCGAGATGAAACATTGGTCTGAGGAAGAGTGGAAGAAGATCAAGAAGATCCCCTCCAGCCTCGAAGCCGCCTGCGATGCCTTGATGGCAGACCACGCCTTCCTGACCGAAAGCGGCGTTTTCAGCGAAGCCTTCATTAAGGGTTTCTGCGACTTCAAACGTAAGGAAGCCCGCTCGCTATCTACCCGCCCTCATCCATACGAAGTAGAACTGTATCTGGATTGCTGATCTGGATTATTGACCAAAAAGAGCTCCTCAAGGAGCTCTTTTTCATGGTTTGCCTGAGCGGGTGACCGGATTCGAACCGGCGAATATCAGCTTGGAAGGCTGATGCCTTACCACTTGGCGACACCCGCAACTGGTTTATTTTAGCCTAATCAAGCCCCCTGTCAACATAGTACATGGATTTATGCTTTATTTGCAGAGAGCATTATATTTCAAAAGCCGAGCGCTCGTGCTCGGCTTTACCCTTACTTCAATAGCTCCATCAAAATCTCTCGGGAGCGTTTCGGGTCGGCTTTGCCGCCCATCTTGCGCATCACCTGCCCAAGGAACCACCCGATCAAGCTCTCTTTGCCCGCCTTGAATGCGGCCACTTCGCCAGGTGCTTCTGCCAGCACTTCTTCAATTCTTTGCCGCAGCAAGCCCTCATCGCTCACCAAGCCTAAGCCCTCACTGGCGACGATCTCAGAGGCTTTCCGGCCTGTTTTTTCAACCATCTCAAGCAATGTCTTGCCTGTAGCCGCGTTCACTTTTCCCGCGTCTACCAATTTGATGATTTCCGCCAGGTCTTCAGCCCGTAGTACCAGACTGGAAGCATCCTTACCCAGGCTGTTCATCAGGCGCATCAGGTCGTTCATCATCCAGTTGGAAACAGTCTTGGCTTCCCCACCGTAGGCCTTAACGGCCTCTTCAAAGTAATCCGAGAGATTCCTCTCTCCGGTTAAAATATCGGCATCATAAGCGCTCAGGCTGTATTCAGAGATAAATCGTGCTTTGCGCACCAAAGGCATTTCGGGTAAAGCCGTCTTGATGCCCTCTATTTCCGCCTCGCTCAGAATCACCGGCAGCAAATCAGGCTCCCCAAAGTAACGGTAATCCGCTTCAGTTTCTTTGGAGCGCATCTTACGCAATTTGCCGGTATCGGCGTCCCAATCCAGGGTGTAGGACTCAATCCTCTCGCCTGCTTCCAAGGCCTCAATCTGTCGTTTCGCCTCAATATTAATGGCTTGTCGCACCGAATCGATCGAGTTCACATTCTTGATTTCGGTCTTCGTCCCCAGCTTTTCGCTGCCGGCCAGGCGCACTGAAACATTGGCATCGCAGCGCAAATGCCCTTTTTCCATATCGGCTTCCGAAACCCCAATCCAGCGCAGCAGCTGACGTAGCTGGGTCAGATACTGGGCAGCCTCATCCGCGGAACGCAGGTCCGGCTCAGTGACCATCTCTACCAACGGTACGCCGCAACGGTTGTAATCCAGCAGACGTGTGCCGGCTTCAAGTTTGGTCTTGCCGGCATCTTCCTCAAGGTGCAGCCGATTGATGCGCACATGGCGCGTGCCACCGTCAGGCAGTTCGAGGTCCACATAACCGCCCTTGCCGATGGGCTCGTAAAACTGCGTAATCTGATAACCTTTGGGTAGGTCAGGGTAAAAGTAATTCTTGCGGTCAAAAACTGAGCATGGGTTTATCTCAGCATGCATGGCGGCTGCCAAGCGGGCACCTTTGAAAACGACTTCTTGGTTCAAAACCGGTAAAACACCCGGCAATCCAGCACATACTGGGCAGATATTGGTGTTAGGGGCTTCATTCCATGAAGACGCCTTGCAGGCACAGAAGATTTTGGTCTTGGTATTCAACTCAATGTGGGTTTCAAGCCCGATGACTATCTCATAATTGTTCATGCCTGCTCCTTTCCTTGCCCCAACACAACCGGCCTTCTGGAGCGCCAGTTTGCCTCAGCCGTAGCTTTCTCGTACCCATGAGCCGCCCGTAACACCAAGTCTTCACGGTAATCAGGGCCGATGAACTGGATTCCCAAAGGCAAACCCTTGGCGTCAAAACCGGCTGGGATGGTCACTGCCGGAATGCCTGCGTGGTTGGCGCAGACGTTCATCTGGTCGGAGTACTGCATCAGCACAGTATTGCCAAA
>CAYMNM010000050.1:0-14926 GCA_964391795.1 uncultured Anaerolineaceae bacterium
CTGTGAGAGTTGGCAGCAGCAAAGGATAGGGAAGATCGTTACCGGAGTCAAATTCAAGGGTCATGAAATTGAGGACTGAAGAGATTAAAATGACGCCATTCAGGTATAAACCATGACGCTCCTGCAAGTATTTGGAGAGGCCCGAAGCCCGAGTCGTTCCATAGCTTTCACCTATCAGGAATTTGGGTGAAGCCCAGCGTTGATTGCGTGTGGTCCAACGGAAAATAAAGTCTCCGACAGATTGAATATCTTGCTTGACTCCGTGAAATTCTTCTGCTTTCTCCCCTGGTACAGCGCGACTGTAACCGGTGGATACGGGGTCGATAAATACCAGATCAGATTTTTCCAGCAGAGTATACTCATTGTCCACCAGTTCATAAGGCGGAGGGAGGGGCATGCCTTCAGCGTCCATTTTCACCCGTTTTGGACCAAGCATTCCTAAATGCATCCAAACAGAAGATGAGCCTGGACCTCCGTTAAACGAATACGTGATAGGTCGCTTTTCCTTTGGTTGGTCCGTTTTCAGGTTGTAAGCAACGTAAAAGATGGATGCCCGGGCTTTCTCACCAGTTTTTTCATCTTCATCGCGTAGAATCATGGTACCGGTAGTTACGGTGTAATCAAGTTTCTTCCCGTCGATTTTTAAGCTGTGCTCAGTTATCACGATATTATCCTGAGGCTCAGGCAGCTTTGGGGTTTCTTTTGTGTCTTGCTTAACTTTGTTTTCGTCTAATTTTTCTTCAGCCATTTTTCCTCCAGAACTTGTGTTGTATTGAGTTTACTCTTGTGTGCATGATTGCACGGAAATTTGCCTGGATTTTTTGTTAAGAAATAGGTTCAGTATCAACGCGAGGAGAATGTAAAGCAGCATAATGATGAATGAAGACAAATATCCGCCAAAAAGGTCAAACAAATACCCCGACGCTGAACTTAACACTGAAGCAACCAAAAGATTGACAGTCATGGCAGAAAGGTTCTCAGGGAAATGTGTTTTTCCAAACCTGGAAGCTACAAAGCCAGAGTTGATGGCTGGGATGCTGCCAAAGGCGTAACCGAAAAGAACGTTAGAGATAAACATCCATAAGAGCTGTTTAGCAAACACTGAAAAAACCAACAAAGCCAGGGCAATAAAAAAAATGATGTTTACCATTGCCATGGAGAAACGTGTGCCCTTGTGATCGAATATCTTCCCACCTGCAATTCTGCCCAAACCATTCAATATTGCAAAGACACCTCCAAGAGCTGCAATGTTACTGTAGCTTATTTGGGCGTCAATTGCCCTTGCCAGGCCAGCAACCTGAGCAACCACGACTAATCCAGCAGCGCTGATTGTTACTGCCCAGAAGAAAAATAACCAGAATTCTCCTGACTTGATCATTGACTTGACGTCCATGTTCATGGGATCAAAATTCCGCTTCTTTTCCAACTGCGGCATTGGAGTTTTTAAGAGAAAGGAAAGGGGAAAAACGATAGCAAAAGCAACCAGACCAGCGACCCTAAAACTAATTCGCCAGCCATCAAGATCCAGAGGTGTAAATGTTTGGAAGAGTTTACCAATCAAAAAAGACCCGGAGCCAAAGCCCATCATAAGGATTCCAGAAACAAAAGCCTGCTTTTGTGGGAAGAACCTTGTAACACTGCTAATAACGCTGTTGTAGAGTAAACCTGCCGCAAAACCACAAAGCACCGCAAAGGCCAACAGCATCAAGGCCAGTCCTTGGGCGTATGAAGCAATAACAAACCCACCCAGGAAAGAAAAGGCTGCCAAAGCCATCAGACTGCCAGGTCTGATTTTGCGAATCAACTTTCCGCTGGTCAAGCCACCAAGACAAAAGAAGGAGATCATGACCATGAAAACCAGGGAGATTTCGCTTTTTCCCCAGCTAAAGGCTTCAGCAATCGGAACGGAAATCGTGCCCCAACTGTAAACAATTGAGGCGTTAAAGAGGATCAGGACCCCGGCAATAACCATAATTGAGGCTTTACTTTTTTTCATCTGAGTAAAACCTCATCGTTAGTTTTTTGCCACTTCATGACAGCTAAAAGGCTGCGTGCGCCTGGTTTTAGAGCCCTAACCAAGGTTTTGCCTTATCTTTTCGGCGCTTTTTTGGAAATTTTCCAACTTTTCACGCTCTGCCGCAACCACGGCTTCGGGAGCCTTTTGAGCAAAAGGTCCACTGAGCAAACCGTTCAGGCGTTTAATTTGGCTTTCAAGCTCAGCCAATTCTTTTTGCAGTTTTTCACGGTCCAACCCGTTTTCTGCATGTACACCACCTTCGAGGAAAATCTCAATCTCATTGGAAACCAGTGGGTTGTGAGCCTTAAATTTTTCTGGTTTTTGACTTTGAATCTCCAGTCTTTCAAGATCCAATCCTGCTAAAGCGGCAAACATCGCTTTTTGGCTTTCAAGCAGACCGAAGCTTTCCGAACTCACAATTGTGGCCGCTAATGTCTGGCCTGGATTGATTTTGTTTTCTGACTTGTAATTTCGCACCAGGGTTGTAAGAGTCTGAATGGTAGAGAAGTCTTTGACAATCTGGTCTTCCCAACCCTCAGAAGCAAAACCTTCCGGCCACTTGGCAATAATCAGGGCATCTTCCCAGGTCTTAGGTTCTTCCAACTGTAGATTAGCAGCAATGCAAGCTTCCTTGAGATACCCCCACAAAGCTTCAGTGACATAGGGCGTAAATGGATGCAACAGACGCAACATCACATCCAGAACCCTGGCAAGTGTGTACGTTGTGTAGTAAGCCCTTTCGCCGCCTGCAGCCAATTGCCCTTTTGAAGCTTCCAGGTACCAATCAGCAAAGTCATTCCAGAAGAATTCGTAGATCTGTCGGCCACCTTCCCCAAACTGGTAATTTTCGAAGAGCTTGTTGACATTGTTGACCGTTTCTTTCATGCGAGCCCAAATCCAAGAGTCTGCCAGGGTCCACAGCGGCGAACGCTCTGGTTTCTCGCCTACTTTGTCTATGGCACTGATCACGAAGCGGCCAATGTTCCAAACCTTGTTGGCAAAATTACGGTTGCCTTCTACTTTCTTGACAGAAATATTCATGTCGTTACCGGGGGTTGAGCCTACCAGAAGCGTAAAACGCAAGGCATCCGTGCCCATCGTATCCATAATCTCAAGCGGGTCGATGACGTTATTCTTGGTCTTGCTCATCTTCTGACCCTTGTCATCGCGCACCATGCCATGCAAGTATATGGTGTGGAAAGGCGCTTTTCCGGTAAATTCGATGCCATCCATCATCATGCGCGCGACCCAGAAGAAGATAATGTCGTAGCCAGTCTCAAGCACCGAGGTCGGGTAGAAGTATTTGTAATCCGGGGTTTCTTCTGGCCAACCAAAGACGCTGAATGGCCACAATCCTGATGAAAACCAGGTATCCAGCACATCCGGATCTTGGATCAGGTTTGCTGATCCGCACTTTGGGCAGGTGTTCGGGTCTTCACGGGCAACAATAACCTCACCACACTCCTGACAATACCAGACTGGGATGCGGTGACCCCACCATAATTGCCGGCTGATAGCCCAATCCTGAATGTTATCCATCCAGTTGTAGAAAACCTTGGTAAAGCGTTCCGGCACAATTCTGGTTTCTCCGCTTTCAACTGCGGCTTTTGCATTCATGGCCAGCGATTTCATCTCAACATACCATTGGGTGGTAATCATTGGTTCGATGATCTCACCCCCACGCTGAGAGCGGGGAACGTTCATTGTGTAAGGTTCTTCTTTGATCACCAGACCCGCTTCATTCATGTCCGCCCAGATCTGTTTGCGAGCTTTGAAACGCTCAATTCCGGCATATTTTCCGGCTACTTCGTTCAAAGTAGCGTCCTTATTCATAATATTCAGGAATTCCAGGTTATGACGTTGACCGATTTCATAATCATGCGGGTCATGCCCCGGTGTAATCTTGAGGGCACCTGTGCCGAAATCTTTCTCAACATATTCATCGGCAATAACTGGGATCAAGCGGCCAAGAATCGGCACAACTACCTGCTTGCCAACAAAGCGAGTATAACGTGGATCTTCAGGATGGACAGCAACCGCAGTATCACCTGGGATTGTTTCAGGCCGGGTTGTGGCGACGGGGATAAACTCGCCGCTGCCATCAGACAGCATATACTTAAAGTAATACAGTTTGCCGGGTTCTTCAGAATATTCCACTTCCAGATCTGAAACTGCCGTCTGCAAACCCGGGGACCAGTTGGTCATACGCGGACCTCGGTAGACCAGTCCTTTTTCGAAAAGTCGAACAAATGCTTCGCGCACAGCACGTGAAAGGCCATCATCCAGTGTAAAGCGTTCACGGGACCAATCGCAGCTGGCACCCAAGCGTCGAATTTGACGCACAATTTGTCCCCCAAATTCATGTTTCCATTCCCAAACTTTTTCCACGAATTCTTCCCTCGTGAAATCAGTTCGTTTCTTGCCTTGCTTCGTAAGCATTTTCTCCACTTGCAGTTGAGTGGCAATACCAGCATGATCTGTCCCTGGTACCCAAAGGGCAGGTTCTCCCTTCATGCGGTGGTAACGAATCATAACGTCTTCGGTTGTAACAAAAAGCGGATGTCCGAGATGCAAAGCCCCGGTGACGTTAGGAGGGGGGATAACGATGACAAAGGGCTTGATGGATGGGTTAAAACCAGGTTTGTTGGGGTCGTTGGAAGGCGAAAAATAACCTTTTTCTTCCCAGTCCTGGTAAATCGGCTGTTCGTAAAGTCTAAAATCATAAGCTTTTGGCAATTCAGTCATGGTGACCTCTTTCTTTAAGAAGCATTGTGATTATTTTTGACAATGCTCCGAGTTCTACTAATTGGTAAACTTCATGTCTTGTTTAAACAAAAACACTTTCGCCTCAAAGAGGACGAAAGTGTCAGTTCCGCGGTACCACCTCAGTTCACCAAAATTGGTGCACTCTTGCAGCGCTAACGGGCTTACCCGGACCGTTCTAATCCCTTGCGGTTTCTTCAGTCAACGTATCGGCGACTTCACTCCCTTACCATCCGGGCCTCTCACCTACCAGCCCTTTTCTGAATCAGGATAGAGGACTTACTCCTCCGATGGGAAGATTATAGCATAAGCGTTCGGAAAAATACTACAGCAGATGCATAAAGTCTCGAGTACAAAAATCAAAATTCAGACAAATAGAAAAGCAGCTAACCAAGTTCTTTCCAGACCAAAATTAAAAATTGTTAAAAAAAGAACCTCGCGATCGACAGCGAGGCTCATTATGTCAAATTTTCGGGCAAAAATTACTAACGGCCCATACTGATAACCTGGTCCTCCCACTTGTGCCAGCCGTTGAACTTTTCATCGATGATTTTCTTGCCTTCGCCGGGATGGTCAAGACCAAGTAATTCCAAATCAGCATCCACCATGATGCGAACCAGCTCGTGGAATTTCACCTTGGGTTCCCAACCTAATTCCTTGGACTTCGTTGGATCCGCCAACAGGTAGTCGACCTCGGTTGGCCGGAAGTAGCGCGGGTCAACCTCAACGTACTGGTGCCAGTCCATACCCGCATAGCCAAAAGCTTCATCCAAGAATTCTCGGATCGAATGCGATTCACCAGTCCCAATAACGTAATCGCCAGGTTGGTCCTGCTGTAATAACAAATGCTGAGCTTCAACGTACTCTGGCGCATAACCCCAGTCACGCTTGGAGTCCAGGTTGCCAAGGTAGAGTTTGTCTTGCAAGCCAGCTTTGATGGCTGCCAAGGCAGCCGTGATCTTGCGGGTCACAAAGGTCAAGCCCCGACGAGGGGATTCGTGATTGAAGAGGATGCCATTTGTTGCAAAAATGTTGTAGGCTTCGCGATAATTCACTACCATCCAGTAAGCATACAGTTTAGCCACTCCGTAAGGACTACGTGGGTAGAAAGGCGTTTGCTCGCTCTGTGGTGGTTTGGCTGAACCAAAAAGCTCGCTGGTCGAAGCTTGATAGAAGCGAATGTCCTTTTTCACCCGGCGGATAGCCTCGAGGATGCGGGTAGTGCCCATACCAGTGGTATCGCCGGTATATTCCGGCATCTCAAAACTTACCTTTACATGACTTTGGGCGGCCAGGTGATAAACCTCGTCTGGCTTGGTATCGTAGATGATGTCTCCCAACGAACCTGTAGAGCCCAGGTCCCCATAATGCAGGAAAAGGTTTTCGCCAGTTTTGCTATGTGGATCGCGGTAGATGTGATCGATACGCTGGGTATTAAAGTTGGATGCCCGACGGATGATGCCGTGAACAACGTATCCCTGGTGTAAAAGGTACTCAGCCAGATAAGAGCCATCCTGGCCGGTAATGCCGGTGATCAATGCAGTTTTCATAGAACCTCAATTATCATGCGTTTTACCTAATTTTACCTGATTACCACAAACGGAATTGTGAGCCTTGCTCGTCAAATTCTGTACGGTTTAGCACGTGCGTGGTCGGAACAAAGTTCATAAAGGTATTGCTGACGACCAGGCTGTAGGTTTTTGCCCCTCCCGCAAAGAAGCTGACACCTTCTAAGACGGCCTTACTGGTCGTAGTAATTGGGGTTACAGCAGTTGCGCTGAAGATCAGATGGTCTGCAGGGGCCAGGTCATTTTCAGTGTAGACCTTATCCAACTGAATTCCCATCTTCATCAGACGCTCTTTATCAGCGTCATTCTTAGGTTTAAAAATACCTTGCATTTTGCCACCCAGAAGCTTGATGGCTGCCGCGCTAATAACACCTTCAGGTGCAGCCCCAATCCCCATAACCGCGTGCACGCCCACGCCTTTAAAACAGGTGAAGACGCACTGCATGAGATCGCCATCAAGGATAAGGCGCACGCGAGCACCAGCAGAACGCAAGCGACGGATGAGATCTTCATTCCTGGGACGATCCAATACGGTTACAGTGATCTCACTGAGGTCCTTGCGGTGTAAAGCCTTCGCGATGCGGCGCACATTTTCTTCCGGTCCGTAACGAATATCGACCATATCGCAGGCATCCTTGCCCACGCAGAGTTTATCCATATATGTATCAGAAGCTCCCAGTAAACCACCGGAAGGGGCAACAGCCATTACACAGACAGCGCCACTGGTTAGGTTTGAGGTTGCGTTGGTGTTTTCAAGAGGGTCGACAGCGATGTCAATCTTCAGGTCGCCATCGCCAATTTTCTCGCCAATATAAAGCATAGGAGCATCGTCACGCTCCCCTTCACCAATTACTACCTGGGTTGTATAACCTTTGATATTTAAAAGAGTCTTGCGCATCGCTTCGACTGCGGCCGCATCGGCAAGGTTTTTATCTCCTTTGCCGGCAACCCTCGCAGCCGCAATAGCCGCATTTTCTGTAACCTCAAGCATTTTCCAGGAAAGGTCTTTGAAAGCATAAGCGATTTTGTTCTCAATCAAATCAGCATTCATTATTCTCCTACAGGTCCACATTGCGCACTTTGTTTGACTTGTGATGATGAATACCTATCACGGCTTCATTATGTAGTATAGCTGAGTACCAGCAGTAAGGGTCGGATTGCCGCACGGTTCAGGTATAATCAGGAAAATAAAACACACCAAGAATTGAGGAGACAATGAAGAAATTTAGCCTCGTTATTTCCATCATCCTGGCACTGACCATGCTCTTAGCAGCTTGCCAGACTGTTCCACCCGTCGCAACACAAGCCCCTGCTGAACCTGCCAAAGCAGAAGAACCTGCCCTGGCTGCAGAGCCACAGACCTTGATTGTTTGGGATCAGTTCTACCGCGACGTTGAATCAAAGGTTATGGAAACACTCAACCAGGAATTTGAAGCTGCTCACCCCGGTGTCAAAATCGAACGCGTTGTAAAGAATTTGGACGATCTCAAAGTAACCGAAAAATTGGCACTTGCCGAGGCGACTGGCCCCGATGTTGCCCAGGTAAACCAGGGCCGCAGTGATATGGGTGCTTTGGTAGAAGCTAATTTATTGCTGCCCCTGAATGACTATTACACCAAGTTGGGTTGGGACAAAATTATCACCAGTTCTATCGCCAGTCGCAACAGCTTCACTGCCGATGGCAAAACCATGGGTTCAGGTAATATCTACGGTGTCAGCCCAACGGCGGAAGTTGTAGGTGTTTATTACAACAAGACCCTCTTTGAGAAAAATGGATGGACCGTTCCAGCGACATTCGAGGATTTTCAGGCTTTGCTTGCCACAATCAAAGCTGCCGGAGTGACCCCGATATCGTTCGGTTCGCTGGATGGCTGGAATGCTATCCATGAATTTAGCGCCATCCAGCATTTGCTGGTCAGCCCTGAATACATCAACAACCTGGTTTATGGAACTGGCGGCGTTTCATTTGACACTCCAGAAAACCAATTGGCAGCGCAATTACTACTGATGGCTGCCGGAGAAGGATACTTTACCGACGGGTATGCTGGTATTGGTTACGACGACAGCAATAAAACCTTCAAAGCCGGCGAAGGTGCCATGACAATCACTGGCTCTTGGTTGGCAAGTGAACTTATCGAAGGTACTGATCAAGAATTCGGCTTTTTCCTGCTGCCTGGTATGGAAGGAAAACCTGGCATGGCTATTGGCGGTGTTGGCATTCCCTTTGCCATCCGTCAGGGTACCCCCAAGGCAGACCTGGCCGCCGATTACCTCACCTGGATGATCAGCCCCCGTGCTGCCCAACTCTGGGCTGAAATCAGCTATATGCCGGCCATGGAAGTGCCCGCTGAAACCAAGGTTGAAGAAGGTACGCTATTTGCAGACACACTCAAGGCCTGGGACGCCGTCAATAAAGCCAGTTTGGTAGGCCACTACATAGATTGGGCTACACCCACCTTCTACGACACCTTGGTTGCTGAATTGCAGAAGCTATTGGGTGGCGTAAGCACCCCAGCAGAATTCACTGCCGCAGTCGAGAAGGACTATGCAGACTTTCTTGCCAAGCAGAAGTAGTCATCAAAAAATGCCCTGGTTAATCAATAACCAGGGCATTTTCCATTGTTGAAATGAATAAACTACGCGCATATCCGGGGGAATCAAAGTGGCAAGGATTAGTTTATTTAATTCCTGGCCTTCTCGTATACCTTGTTTTTACTTTCTGGCCTGTTTTACAAACAATTCGAACGAGCTTTTTGAATTGGGAAGGATTAGCACCAGAGAAAAATTTCATCGGATTTGCCAACTACATACAGGTTTTCACAGACGACAAATTCTGGCTCTCGCTCTCGCATAACCTGATTTTCATAATTTTCTTTTCTATTATCCCTATCTTTATCGGCCTATTTCTGGCTTCGCTACTTGGACGTTATTCCCTTAAAGGTTTCACCTTTTTCCGCACGATCCTGTTTCTGCCACAGGTACTTAGCATGGTAGTTATTGGGGTGGCATGGCGTTGGATTTTTAACCCCAGTTTTGGACCTCTGAATTCCTTACTGAGAACTGTTGGCTTGGGCTCGCTTGCCCGCCCCTGGCTGGGCGATTTTGCATTGGCGTTACCTGCTGTAGGCTCAGTGGGTAGCTGGGTACAATACGGCTTCTGTATGGTACTTTTTTTGGCTGGTATGCAAAGAATTTCCGAAGAGTATTACGAGGCAGCCGCCCTTGATGGTGCCTCTGCCTGGAAGGAATTGCTCCATATTACAATACCAGGTTTACGCGCTGAAATTGGCGTGGCACTCATAACGACCATCATTGCTGCTTTACGAGTTTTTGATCTGGTATTTGTGACCACACGTGGTGGCCCAGGTGAAGCCACGCTTGTAACCGGGTTTCTGGTCTACCGGTCAGCTTTCTTGCAAAACCAAACCGGATACGCTGCCGCGATAGCGACCATTCTCACTGTGATTATTCTGGCGATATCCCTCTTAGTGCGCAAGTATCAGGCTGGTGATGCCTGGAGCAAATCATGAAACAGAGCAACGGTACTTCCATATTGCGTTATCTTTTATTAGTTAGTTTCTCTTTATTGGTCTTTCTGCCAATTACAGGTCTGCTCTTAAACGCTTTCCGTGCCCCAAGCGAAGTTAACCTTAACCCATTTGCCCTGCCCTCACAGCTTTCTCTTGAAAACATCATGAGTGCCTGGACAGTAGGCCGATTTGGTATTTTTTTCAAAAACAGCGTGGTTGTTGCTCTGATTACCGTCATAACCAGTGTCTTTCTTTCCATTCTCACCGGATATGCTTTTGCCATCCTGCCATTACCAGGCAAAAAATGGCTTTACCCCCTTGTCTTGCTGGGTTACATGGTTCCATTTGAAGCTGCCATTATTCCGCTATATAACCTGATGAACACGCTTTCATTGCGCGACAGCTATTGGGCACTCATCCTGCCGCAAGTTGGACTCTCTGTCTCCTTCGGAACACTTTGGTTAACTTCTTACTTTGAAACCATCCCCCAAGAGCTGATCGATTCAGCTGCCATGGATGGATCCAGCCGTTGGCAAACCCTATGGAAAATCCTGGTGCCGCTTTCCACGCCATCCCTGACAACACTGGTTGTGCTCATCTTTATGTGGACCTGGAATGAATTTTTACTGGCGCTGGTGATGATCCAGGACGAGAGCATGCGTACCTTGCCGGTTGGTTTGGCTTTCTTCCAGGGACGTTACACTTCAAATGTGCCGCTATTGGCAGCCGGAGCCTTGATCGTGGCGGTACCAACCGTACTGGTTTATGTGCTCTTCCAGCGTTTCTTCATCCGGGGGATGTTGGGCGGCGCTGTAAAAGGTTGATGATCAGGGACCAGAACTTGTTCAGCCTGCTGTTTCAAGAAGCTTCTTGCAGTAAAATCACTTTGAAAGAGAGGATTTAATGACCCAAAAACAATGGAAATCTGCCCCAGAATTTAAGCTTGACCTAAAGAAAAAATACAAAGCTAAATTCGTCACCAGTAAAGGTGACATTATTGTAGAGCTTTTTGCGCAACAGGTGCCTAATACGGTCAATAATTTCGTTTTTCTGGCACGTGAAGGTTATTACAACGAAACGATTTTTCATCGTGTAATCAATGATTTTATGGCCCAGGGTGGCGATCCCACCGGTACTGGCCGAGGCGGACCGGGTTATTCCTTTCGGGACGAATTTGACTCCAAGCTGCGTCATGACAAAGCTGGTGTGCTATCGATGGCTAACGCAGGGCCCAACACTAACGGCTCTCAATTCTTCCTGACCACGGTTCCCACCCCTTGGTTGGATGGCAAGCACGCGGTCTTCGGTCAGGTTGTAGAAGGATTGGATGTATTGCTCTCCATCCCTCCTCGCGATCCAATGCTACTGGGCGCTCCGGCTGTTTCCTTAAACACTGTCGAAATTGAAGAAGCCTGAGTAACGGGAGTACGCTTGAACAACTACGCGATTGACGGTCATTCACTCACCATCGCTGACGTCATCCGGGTCGCCAACGACCCCAGCATCCAGGTCAGCATCGCAGCTGAATCTGTTCCCAACATCGAGCGGGCAGCCAACGCGGTTCAGGATTACATCGCTCAAGGGAAGATTGCCTACGGCATAACAACGGGATTTGGAGCTTTTAAGGATCGCTTGATTGATCCAGAAAACGTGGAAAAACTTCAGGAAAATATCCTGCTCAGCCACGCAGTTGGCACTGGCGCCTTACTTGACGAAAAGACAGTGCGCGCTATGATCCTTATTAGAGCTAACACACTTGCCCAGGGTCATTCCGGCATCCGCCTGGCCACTGTGCAAGCCATGCTCAACTTGTTGAACCAGAACATCATTCCACTCATCCCATGCAAAGGTTCACTGGGGGCCAGCGGGGATCTCGCGCCGCTGGCGCACATGTCTTTACCCTTGATTGGACGCGGGGAGGTTTTTTATCGTGGTAAGCAGATGCATTCTGCAGAAGCGTTGCAACAAGCCGATCTCAGCCCAATTAATCTCAGTGCAAAAGAAGGCCTGGCGCTAACAAACGGCACCACCCTGATGACCGCCCTGGGTTGTTTTGCGGTGACTGACGCTCTTAACCTGATTCATTCAGCCAATGCAGCCGCTGCCCTGACGCTTGAAGCCCAAAACGGTACGTTACGTGCTTTCGATGCCCAGATCCACGAACACCGTCCACAAACCTGCCAGGTTGAAACCGCTACGGAATTACGCGCACTTCTGGTTGGTTCAAGCCTGACGAGACCGGATGATCCAAGAAATATTCAGGATGCCTACACCTTGCGTTGCATTCCACAGGTACATGGCGCGGTACACTCAGCTATTCTCTACGCGCAGAATGTTATAAATATTGAGCTTAATGCCGTAACTGATAATCCACTGCTCTTTTTTGATCAAGGTATACCAAATGTCGTTTCAGGTGGCAATTTTCATGGTGAACCTCTTGCACTGGCGCTGGACTTCCTCAGTATCGCCCTCACGGACCTTGGTAATATGTCTGAACGACGCATTGCCAAGCTTGTGGATAACCGCGGTGATACGAACCCATATCCACCATTCCTGACCGAACGCGGAGGTCTCAACTCTGGCTTCATGATCCTGCAGTACACAGCTGCTGCGCTGGCATCTGAGAATAAGAGCCTTTCGCATCCATCAAGTACAGATAGCATTCCCTCCTCGGGTAACGTGGAAGATCACGTTTCAATGGGAGCAAATTCTGCGCTGCATGCCCTGGAAGTGATAAAGAACCTGACCACAATCATTGCTGTAGAAATCCTTTCGGCCTGTCAGGCAATCGATTTTCGCCTGCAAAAAGAACCCCAGGCGACACAAGGCGCGGGAACTGCAAAGGCTTATAGTATTGTCAGGGAGTATATTCCTTTCATCCCTGAGGATACTTACCTGAAGCCATATCTGGAAAAAATTAATGAATTGGTTAGCAGCAAAGCTTTTATAGACTTGATCTGACAAACAAAAATGACCTAATCAATCCCCGGACCAAACCCCGGGGATTTTTGTACCGCAAAATGGGCAATGCCCCAGTTTTACTTGATTGACAATCGGCCGGTAACCCTGCCTTTCAATCAAGACTTCCCCACAGCTATGGCAACGCGTTGGCAGTTCCACGCCAACATTGCCTACATAGATGAATTTGAGGCCGGCTTTGCGACCGATCGAAACTGCATTCTGAATACTGCGCATGGAGGTAGGCGGGGAGGAATTGTACTGATAGTTGGGGTAGTACTTACTGATGTGCCAGGGTGTCACTTTACCCAGCCGCTGGGCAATAAAGGTAGCCAGGCCTTCAAGTTGCGCCTGATCATCGTTTAGTCCAGGTACCAACAAAGTGGTCACTTCAAGCCAGATTCCAGCTTGTACCATAGCTTCGCAGGCATCCAAGACTGGTTGCAGGCGAGCCCCCATGTAACGTTTGCAGACCACGTCATCAAATGCTTTGATATCTACATTGGCTGCGTCCAACCAGGTGGCCATGTCTTCCACCACTTTCCTTTGCATGTACCCGTTGGTAACGAAGACATTTTTGATGCCGTTAGCTTTTGCGATTCTGCCAACATCCCGGCAATATTCGTAGAACACGGTTGGCTCTGTGTAAGTATAGGCTATCGACTGGCAACCGCTTGCCATTGCCCTGGCGACCACGTTTTCAGGTGATGTGAGCGGAATTTCATTCGTAGAGCTTGGCTCACAAGCCTGGGAGATATCCCAGTTCTGACACCAGGCGCAGCGGAAGTTACAGCCAGGAGAAGCTATGGAATAAGCCTGGCTTCCAGGCAGGAAGTGAAATAATGGCTTCTTCTCAATCGGGTCGGCATGCTCTGCGATTAGATGACCATAATCCAGAGAGAAGAGTTTGTGATTTTTATGTATTCGCACCTTGCAAACCCCAGTTTTTCCCTCTGCGATTTGGCAAGCATGCGCGCAAAGGTGGCAAGCGATGTGACCATTCTCCAATAAAGTATAGAAATTTGCTTCCTGCATCAAACACCCTCTTAAAACAAGTGATAAACAAGAACAATTTAATCGCGCTTTTAAAACAAGTATACAAAGCTTAATCCAAAGGCTGCAATAAGAGGTGATTATTTGGCTTTCGAATCAAGATTAGTATTAGATTCCTGAATATTCTTGAAGCGGCCGACCACAAGTTGGGGGAGGCTATAATTCCTACAACCACGATTTTTGAAAATAACCGTAGGAGCATCATGAAAATCGGCTTCTTTCAATTTGAACCTAAACATCTCGACCCGGAATACAACGCAAAACTCATCAAGGCAAATCTTGACAAGGCCGACTTTGAACTGCTTGTACTGCCAGAGCTCGCCAACACTGCCTACTTGCATGATGACAAAGAAGCCTTGTTCGCGGCGAGTGATCCCGCTGATGGTAGTGGCTTATTCCTAAGCAGCTTAATCGCCACGGCCAAAGAGCATCAGGCTTGTATTATTAGCGGTCTCGCTGAAAAGGCTGGAGGCAGGCTTTTCAATTCTGCTGCGGCAGTGGATCAAAACGGCGTCTTGAACCTCTATCGCAAAATCCACCTCTTCAATAAAGAAAAAAACCTCTTTTTACCAGGTGATGGTGGTTTTTCTGTCTTTGGATTCAAAGGTGTGATTATAGGGACGATGATTTGTTTTGATTGGTTTTTCCCAGAATCAGCGCGAACCCTTGCACTCAAAGGGGCTCAAGTCCTCGCGCATCCTTCTAACCTGGTGCTTCCCTGGTGTCAGACCGCCATGGTAACCCGTTCACTTGAAAACCGTGTTTTCAGTATCACCGCCAACCGGGTTGGCACGGAGCTTGGTCAAGGTGAAAATCTTGAGTTTACAGGTGCTTCACAGATACTTGACCCAAACGGGGAGCGGCTGGCACAAGCATCCACAAGCGGTATCCAACTGGCAGTTGTGGATGTTGAGCCGCAAAAGGCCCTTAATAAAGGCCTTAATAATTTTAATGACCTGTTCGAAGATCGCAAACCGATCTTCTACAAACGGTAACTAAAAGCCAGGTAGTATAAAAACAATGCAAATTGAGACAAA
>CAYMNM010000051.1:0-14467 GCA_964391795.1 uncultured Anaerolineaceae bacterium
TCCCGTTGTGATTATTTTATTCGCATAAAAACTGAATGTGCTTATGTCACCGAAACTGCCACATTTTCTCCCTTTATAGGTTTGTCCATGCATTTCCGCAGCATCTTCAATTAGTTTCAAATTGTACTTTTTGCATAAATCAAGAACGGGATCCATGTCGACGGGCAATCCATAAATATGGACCACCAGAATGGCTTTTGTTCTCTTTGTGATTTTTTCTTCTATTTTCGTAACATCCATGTTCCATGTCAGTGGATCACTATCGACGAGAATTGGTTTAGCTCCTGCAGTAACAACCGATTGCGCCGGTGATATGATTGTAAAAGCAGGCATAATCACTTCATCTCCGTGGCCGATATCCATTGCTTTAACCGCAATATCAAGGGCTCCTGATCCATTGGAAACGGCAATCCCAAATTTACGATTTACATATGCAGAAAATTCACTTTCAAATTTCTGAATGAATGGTCCTTGGGAAGAAATCCATCCTGTTTCAATGCATTCATTCAGGTATTTCTTCTCATTTCCATTAAAAACCGTAACATTAACAGGTATCATTTCTGAAATGAATTATTTCATTTTTTAAACCATGCCATGTGGATGGCAAATGCTTTTTATATAAATATGAAAAGGAATAATATTTTGTTCGATTTTCTCCGTTATTGATTTTAATCCGAACATTATATTGACCATTATTCATGAATGCTGCGAAGTCGGATACATTTGAACTTGCATGAATAAATCCTTTGCAACGTGATAAGATAATTGCATCAGTTAAAATCTCTTTGCCAAGAAGAAAATAATGGTCCTTCCTGATAGGATCTTTGTATATATTTGAATTTGACCTTGGATAGTTGTTATATTTAACCAATTGCCCATATCTTTTAATCATCAAATTAAGATATGTGGTATTTTCTGTTGAAACAAAAATTTGTGAATATTCTCCAGTTGTCAATAATTTGTCAGTTTGATTAAAAATCTGCTTTTCCGTGGGTCCAAACCAATGACCTTTTGAATGATTCTGTTCATTCCCTCTCCAATGAATTCCAAGCGTTTCCCCAGAAATGATTTTTAAATCATCTATTGACTTCTTAATTTCTTCTTGCAAATGGTTATTTATCTTAATCTTATTAGTAAATAGTGTGAACAATCTTTCGTTACCTATGTCATATGACATGGACGCATTAGCTGGAAATCGGCCATCACATCTAATAACATTTTGCTCAAGATATGCGTCCTCAACTGAATATTCTGATAAAGGTTCAAAATAACTATGCCAAGAATCTTCAAATAATGGATTATTATCTAACGAATATATTGTTGGGTAATTTTTGAAGTCAACCACGGGGGTGAAACCCAGTTCTTCTGCAATCTGAATGTGTCTAAAAACAAATAAAACGTTTGAAAAGAATCCTGAACCTCCATTTTCCCGATATATTATATAAACAGGCTTATGAGTAAGCATTTTAAGACTGATAATATCAAAAAGTACTGAGGTATTCTGTTGGTATACTATTCCAGGATTAAAATGAATTTTATTCGAGATCTTATTATTTATAATTTCCAATAAACTATTCTTCATACTTTCATTAGTATAAAACATACACCCCAGGTTTCTGGGGATGGGGTATTGCCCGTCAGGAATTCTTCTGCTTTTACTAACTTGAAACCAGTGGACTTGGCTATGTATGATATTTCCGGAATGCTGAAATATCGCATCGAGTGTGTTTCTTCAAATTCACTCCATTGGTTGGTCATTTTGTTTTTAACCAGAAAAGTATAATTTACATCAACCTCGTTACGTTCGAAATGAGTTTTTGGGGTAGCGATACGGATTATTTCAGCGTTATCATCCTGGACTTTTTTTATACGTATTTCAGGTTTTTGGTGCAGGACCGCAGGCATGTACCAGACATCGAAAATGAATAGACCGTTTTTATTCAGATGATTGGCAGCATTGATGAAAGTTTTCTCAACATCTTCATTTTCGACAAGATAACTAATTACATGGAAGATTGCTAAAACTACATCGAAGCATCGATTTAACTCAAAATTAGAAATGTCGCCCAGTATGCCGTTAAAACCTTTTTTCTGTGCAGTTTCATGCATAATAGGACTTTTCTCAATACCTATTATTTCAAACCCATGACTTTCAAGAGCTAACCCGAGATTCCCTGTACCACTGCCAAACTCCAGAATTGTCCTGGCATTATGATCATAGTGGTCAATTATAGATTTTAAATATTCAGCTTCAGACTTATAATCCTTGTCTTTATATATCAGATCATAGTATGAACTATATTGCGTAAATGAGTTCAATCCTCTAAATGTTAAAAATAGTTATCCTTATGAACCCAATTTCTGACTTCTTCATAATTATTATAGCACATCTGATGATAATTATATCCCTCCTGGTAATAATAGTTCATTTCCTTGAAAAATGCTGGAGTATTTAGGTCCCTAATAATTTGTTTATTCAGGTGATAAGATTCAATTCCCGATAATATTCGGAAGTATTTTGATAATTTGCTCTTTCCAGGCTGTGGTTTGAGGGCGCTATTCCTTAAATGAGTATAAGAGTCCGAGACGCCTTGGTTAAATTGTCGCTTAAGAAAATACTCTTGTGTCATCCTTTCTGATGAAACCATGTGATAAACTGAAGCTTTCGGATTATATAACGCTTTAAGGTTGTTTGATCTTACATATTGGGACACATGAGTTTCTCCATCACCTCTGAAACGAATTAAATCCTGAGGCATGCTGTCTGGGTGAAATCCCCCGGCATTGAGTAAAATGTCTTTTCTAATTGAAAAATTGCAACCAAAGATATAAAGTGGATCAATTTCGAAAATATTATCACCAAAGTCAAGAATGCTCAATTGGAAAAGAACTTTTCCTAATTTATTAGGTTTATTCCATTCTACCCAGAGCCAGAAAGGTGGATCTTGTTCAAAATATGGAATATTTTTTCCGCCAACCATTTTTACTCCCTCATCCTGAAAGCTTTCCCAAATACTTTCAAGCCAGGAAGTGAGAGCGATGATGTCATCGTCTGCAAAAACCAACAAGTCAGATTTTGATTCTCGTACTCCTATGTGTCTACCTACGTGCAATCCCGGTGTTTCGTCATAGAAGTACCTTAGATTCTTTATTGAATTTTGAAATGAAAGAATAATTTCTTTGGTGTTATCGATGGAACCATTGTCAATAATCAAAACTTCAAAGCTGTCTTGGTTGAACGTTTGCATTGAGATGGAAGTCATAGCTTTCTTTAGAAAAGCTGCTCTATTCGAAGTTGGAATTATTACTGTAAGTTTCATTTGTCAGATCTTCGTTCCCCACCACATATTGGGCAAAGAATCTTTCTTTGATAAAGAAGATGAATTTTCTTCGATGACTTTGTTAACTCCTTCTGCCCAACCCGTATCATGAAATACTACAATAGCGTTCTTTTTAAGTTTTGGACTCCAGTTGTTCCAGTCTGAATTAATTGTTTCATAGGAATGACCACCGTCAAAAAAGATCATATCGATTTCTTGGTCGAATTTTTTTGCTATCTCTGCTGAAAATCCTTTGTGAATCTCAATATATTTACTCAAGGAGATGGTGTTTTTCTTGAATTCTTCAAAAGTGTCTCTAATACCTTCTGACATTTCATGGTTTTGCCATGTGTCAATACAATGAAGTATTGAATTGCTCGATTTGGCTCCAGAGGCGATATAACAACTACTAGCTCCTAAATAGGAGCCTATTTCAACTATTACTGAGCCTGAGTTCAGTGATGATGCCAGTCCAAATATTTTTATCTTTTCATCATCAGACAAATGGGTGAAAATGTTTGAAAACTTAGATAATAGTAGGTGTTTAATAGTTGGTCTTTTTTCAAAGATTGACAACAAATTATTTATTATGTGCGGCTTCATAAATATTGATAACCAGGGACTTTCGCGATATTATAAAAATTTGGTAGTGATAGAAAGTTCGAAATATATACCAGTGATAAAGTCCTAAACCAAGTTGCAAACATTGAACTTTCATTTGGTGCTGAATACATTTCAGAATGCCCATATTCGAAGCCTTCGTTTCTGCGGAAAACAAATCCACCATCATCATTCATATTAGTTAAAACCCAAAATAAAGCTTTAGAAATTGATTTATGTACATCCTCACCAATTGGAGCTGTATTCTTTGATATTCGTGTTATAATATCAATCGAATCAATGTCTTCGCATGCACTGGAATTAATTTGATTTCCAAAACCTCCAAATACATTTTGTGTCTTTAGCGCATAGCTTAAGATTTTTTGCTTATTTCCAATTTCAATATTATCGAAAAAAAACAAAGAGAAAACATGATAAGCGAATTGTATCATTCTGGATAAATCTTTTGGGTTATCGAGATTACTATTTCCCCAAAGTCCTGTATTAATGTTAATTTTGGATTGTAAAAACCTTATAATGAAATTAATGGAGTTCAATGCATATTTATCATTAAATTTATCTCTTGAATACTGTAATAAACATCCAATATTCATTATTTTATTGTCAATATCGTTTTCGTGAGTGAAATTTTGATTCCAATTTATACTTTCTAAGAAATCCAACAAATTGTTATCATTATAATAGAATTCGAGGAATTTGAAAGGATATTTAGGCTTTGCACCTAAAGCTTCATAAGCTGAGATAATATGTAGGGCCAGATGCCTTGCCCCCCACCAATCAGATTGGTCATAGATATCATTTCTTATTATGCTATCGTAAAATAAACCATCTTCTGCTGATTGAAAAGAATCAAAGTATTCTATCCATTCTTTTTTCTCATTTTCTTCGAAAAGCGTCAATTGGTCATATAAAGATAATATAAGGCAAGCATATACAGAGGAATAAATGGTCGGTTTATTAGTAGAATCTGAGTATTTGTAAACGCCGACTTCTCTTCCGAATTTCATGCTTTCAATAAAAGAAAGAGTTTTGTTCTTCAAAAACGAATAATCAAAAAGAAAGGCATGAGGAACTGAAAAATTCATATATCTTTCAAGTATATACTCCTTGTTTTTAAAATACGAATTCTCTTCTTGAATCTTTTCAAACTCTTTTCTTACTGCAGTTTGGATCAGTTTGGTTAAGTAGTTATTTATTTTGGCTCTCATTATAAATTTTATAATCTAAATCATAATGTGTCCAGCCTGTTGACAATGGATTACCTTTTGATTTAACTGGGATTTTCCTCCACCAAAAGAGCAGCCTCTTTTTATTGCTTTCCCAAATTGCAATGAAAAGGTGAAAATTTATGTTGTTCAGGCTAATATCCTTTATTGTGACTTCTATTAGTCCTTCCCCCTTTTCTAAAGATAATTTCTTGTTAAAAGTGTTATTGTCTGACTGTAAAAAATGAGGACCGGGTAATGGTAAATAAATACAAGTATCAACAATAATATCATTGAAATCTTCCAGTGCCTCATAATATATGCAATAGCTTAGATTTGAATGATTATCCAAAGTAATTCCTAGATTATTAATTTTCGGTGTAAATTCAACTTTTGTCACAATAAAATCATAGGTGCCGGTTATAACCTTTTCTATTTCACCTTCACTGTGAAGAATGGCTTCGAACTCTTTTTTGTAAATTGATAAACCTTCTGATACTTCACCTAAAAAAACCTGATGCCCTTTATTAATTAAAAGAATTTTGTTAGCATATGTCGACATGTTATGCAAATCATGACTGACGAGTAAGGTTGCAACTCCCTTCTGCCTTAATTCACCAACTTTATTGAAACATTTCAATTGGTATCCAACATCTCCGACGGCTAAAATCTCATCAATTAATAATATATCCGGTTCGCAATTTATGGCAATAGCAAAACCCAGTCTGACAGTCATCCCTGATGAATAAGTGGCAACCGGTGCATCAAGAAACTCCCCGATTTCTGCGAAGTCAACTATTTCGTCAAATTTTCTTTTAATTTCTAATCGGGTCATACCGAGAATAGTGCCATTCAGATAAATATTCTCCCTTCCAGACATATAGGGATGGAATCCGGCACCAACTGCAATAAGGGCTCCAATTCTTCCTTTTATTGTGATTTTCCCACTGTCGGGAGGAAATATCCCATTGATCAATCGTAATAACGTTGTTTTACCACATCCGTTCTGGCCGATTAAACCTAAGGTTTCTCCTCGTTTCAGTTCGAAATTTATATCTTTTAAGGCCCAAAACTCTTTCTTCCTTAATAGATCCGAATTATGATGGATATTAGCCATATCCATCATCGCATCTACTGTTCCGTATAGCATGCTCCTTTTCAGGGACCGGCAGAACTTTTTGTTCAGGCCTTCAACTTTTAAAACTACATCAGCCAATCCAGAAGTATCAAATCATTTTTTCAATAACCTTTTCCTCAGAAATGTAAAATAACCTCCATGTCATCAGGAAGAACAAAAGTGACAGTCCGGATGCAAGAAGGAATCTGTCTAAGTGCTCAACTCTTCCGTACAACATCGAATCGCGGACAGCCCCAATCAGGTAGGTCAGCGGATTCCATTTGATAATTGTTTGAAGCAGAGGATCATTTACTTTTTCAGAATAAATAACCGGAGTTACATACATCAACAATCCCATGATAAAAGCTATGCCTTTCTGAATATCGGTGGCTACCACACTTATCACTGCTGAGATCAGTCCGATGCCTGCACCCAGCATCATCATCGGAATGATCATGATTGGAAAAAGGATGATCATCCAACTGGGTACCACTCTGAATACCAACAGTAATATGATGGTCAGAATAAATGAGATCAGAAAATTGGCCAGTTGCTGGAACAACTGTTTAACCAACAGTGCATCATGGGCGAATTTAACCTGGGTAATGAATCCTCTTCCGGCGTCCAGGGTGCCTGCCGCACCGGAATAAAAACTCATAAAAAGTCCATAGATCGATGTGCTAAGCAGAACATAGGCGGGGTAGGGGATGCCGACGTCTCCGGGTGATAAAATACCGGTGGCATTCATGAACACCCATGAGATGATTCCCATCAAGGGTGTGATGACCAACCAACTCATGCCCAGAAATGATTTCTTGTAAGACATCAGAAAATCCCGTTTGAATAACTGGAAGATCAGTTCCCTAGAATCAATGATGTTTTTGATCAATATTCCCCATGTTTTAATCCAACCAATTTTAGCACGCTGGTTGGGTTCATAGATGGTTACTCTATCCAAATTTAATCTGATTAAAGAAAATTTAATACTCCCTTATGTTGTTCGAACCGTGTTTTATCTTTCTCCCCCGTGTAAGGACCTTGTTTGACTTCGATCATTTCCAATTCTTCCAGAGCTTCAAAACCATGTCCCCCTTCGGAAAGCAAGATGACATCTCCTGAATGAAGTACCCTGCTTTTTAAGTATGTCTTTTCTTCAGAATAAAAATCCACCCTTAATTTTCCTTTCCGGATAATCAACACTTCATTGGTAAAATGAACTTCCCGTTTTACAATATTGTGCACATGCGGTTCAATAATCTTCCCCTTTGGATGATGCATATAGGCCAATTGCTGGGAAAAATCATAAGGCGTAAAGAAACGGATTCCGTCTTCTTTGAAGTTGTTCGTAATGATGATTGCCATTAACCGACTGTTGTGAATAATCTCCTCAATCATTATTCTATGATTACCAATGAAGGATTGTCAAATTCGTTCCTATTCGCATTTCCATTTTCTGGAAAGAATTTTCTTCTCATTCGGGTAGTTCCAGGCATCCCATGGGAAATGACTGCCGTTTTGCCAGTTTGTCCATCGTTCGATGTCTTTGTCAACCATAAGATTAATCAATGACTCAAAACAGGTCTTTGGTTGCCATCCCAGGACAGTCTTAGCCTTAGAATTGTCACCCTTTAGGAAGTTTACATCCAACGGCCGTTTGTATTTTTCATTTTCAACAACATATTTTTCCCATTTCAATCCGGCCCGATCAAATGCGGCATCTAAAAATTCACGGATAGAATGTGTATAATTGGTTGCGATCACGTAATCTTCAGGTTTATCCTGTTGAAGCATCATCCACATGGCTTCAACATATTCCGGAGCATATCCCCAGTCTCTTTTCGAGTCAAGGTTTCCCAGTTCCAGGGTAGATTCCAAACCCAGTTTTATTTTTGCCACTGAATTGGATATTTTGCGGGTGACAAATTCCAAACCACGGATGGGAGATTCGTGGTTGAAAAGAATTCCGGAGCAAGCAAATATTTTGTAAGCTTTACGGTATATGTCAACCATTTGATGAGCGTACAGTTTTGAAGCAGCGTATGGACTAGATGGCACAAATGCTGTATTCTCGTCCTGATAAGGGAAGTCATTATCTCCGAACATTTCGCTTGTCGATGCCTGGTAAAATCTGACTTCCGGTGAGGTAAGACGAATCGCTTCTAACAACTTCGTTACTCCTAGACCTGTGATTTCTCCGGCTGCGATGGGTTGTTCAAAAGAGGCTCCAACAAAACTTTGGGCTGCAAGATTATAGATTTCGTCGGGTTTGGTAATTCTGATGGTCTCAATAATTGAAAAGCTATCCAACAGGTCACATGGCAGAAGTTCAATTCTTCCGAAGATATTCAGGTATTGAAGCCTCCAGAAATTGGGGGTCGATAATCGACGGTAGGTGCCGTAAACCTTGTAGCCTTTGTTAAGAAGGAATTCCGCAAGGTAAGCGCCATCCTGGCCGGTGATGCCGGTGATCAGGGCTTTTTTCATTTTATAAATTGTTTCCAGAATTCATCATATTCAATCCATGTCCAACCATGACAGCCCATTGGCAGTTTATTGCCATTCTGAATATAAGCCACTGACGGACGGTATTCAAAAGAAAATTTCAATGCAGTAATAGGTTCAGGAATCCGAATAAATGGGGTTAATCTGGCTATTTCAAAGAAAAAATGGTCCTCCCAATTCCTTCTTCTTAAATAATTTACAGTATTCTTGTATCCAAATGTCCTGCCTATAATGTATAGCCACCATAAAGGATTTTTTGCACTTCTATTTTGGTATTCTTGTCTGATCTGTGACCACTTTTTTATACGATGATATTTTTGATTGAACACATTA
The DNA here is from genome assembly GCA_964391795.1 of uncultured Anaerolineaceae bacterium. Lineage (GTDB taxonomy): Bacteria > Chloroflexota > Anaerolineae > Anaerolineales > Anaerolineaceae > Mesolinea. The sequence goes on from CAYMNM010000051.1 coordinate 9,099, forward strand.
ATCATAGGACTGATCCGCCTTAGTGAAAATCCTCCATTCCCAACCACGGAAAAAGAAACAACATCATCTTTCGCATTCAAATCAGTAGGGAAAGGTGCTCCGATATAATCATAACCCTGGCTGCACCAAAAGTCCAAGTCATCTGAAAAAACCCAGGCATCCAACTGATAAATCAGAATAAAGTTATAATCTGAAAAAGCTGAATAGAATTTTCTTGACAGACATAAATTGTTGTAATCTTTTTTGCTGCGGAAATATTTTGAGTTGAAAGTTCTTTTAATAAAGGGAATGCCATGCTTTGAACATATGTAATGATAAAATGAACAATCAAAATCAGTGGCGCAAAAAAAAATGATAGTCCGTTTACTTAGAATCCGAATACACTGCAAAAGGGATTTTTCTTCATCCTCAGACAGCTTCTTTTTATAGACAGGAATTATAACTGCTACAATTATATTGTTCTTAATCATTAACCGCGCAAATGATAATATTTTTATTTACCAGTTTATTTATGGATAAATGCATTACCATCAAAAAAGAAATAACTTCATTTTTTACCGAACTTCCTTCTCAACATTCCGGGTAATTTGGCGGGATTTAACAGGTAATACCCTAGTTTATGGTATTTACTCGCCATTGCCTCAATTTTCCCGGTAGAAAATCCCAGGGTCTGCGCATTCTCAATCTGTCTGAGTCGTAACGTAGGAAGGAAAGCCCCAAAATGCTCCTTTAAAGCATAATGAATGGCGTCCCCTTCAAAACCATGAATTACATTCTGCAAGACCGGTATCAGGGAATCGCCGAAGGAAACAATGGGCTTAGAACAGCTTTTGACCGATAACGCATATTTGTTGCTGAAAAGATGTAACGGTTTGGATCCCAGAATATCCACGCAGGTATCGGGATCGATATCGGCCCCGTTTGCAATGAGGCATCCGGGAAGTATCTCGTAATACGCGTCGTATTTGTTGCAGGAATTTTCAAAATAGGGGAAATTATAATGCTTTTCCCTGCCGTAATTCTCAAGCGCCACCTGGTAATTTTGAGTCTGCTCGGGGAAATGGGTTCCGGCGTCACCAAAATTCGTGGTAAATGAAAGATACGGATAGACAAAGAACAGGTTTTTCTCAACCATGTACTTATAGAAATACTTTTTCCAGGAATTTTCAGGCCAGGTTTTTACTTTTTCGGGGATTTTATCAGTTTTCTGAATGGCCGTATTATTGTCGTACCATTCCCGGAACCGGATCCACTGCTTCCTGGTCCATAGTTGCCCTAATGAGGCGGGAACCTGCATGAAGTACACATCATACCCGTCGTGTACGGGGATAAAAACGGTCGTGAAACTTTCATAGTAATTATAGGAATAGAGCGAAATACCGGCGATGTTTGGTTCTGCACAATAGTGTTGCAGCGATTTTACCGCAAAATCATAGAAATTCCGGCTCACATATCCGTCGTCTTCCAGGACGATCAGATTTTCGTACCGCTCCGTAAGATCTCCACAGGATATAATATGGTTTCTCAGTCCCAGATGCTGAAGATGGGTGATGATTTCTTTTTCCCCATGGGCCCACTGCAAAGAGAGGGCGGCTTCTTTTACTTCCCGGTTCAGCTCTCCTCCGCCGTCAATGCTGATCACCAGTCGAATACCGGAATACCCGGAATAATCAGCCTTTGCGACAGAATTCAGCATACGTTTCAGGGCATCCGGGCGGTCATAGGCCACTATAAGGATTACCGGAAAATTTGTTTGCATATTGAAATTGTTTTTTTGTATGTGGGGTATAGGCTAAATGAAGAAAAAAAACTGGCTAATGTTTCATAAGTCAGCTTCTTCAGATACTTTAATAAAAAAACTATGGTTTCTAACTTTTTAATCCTGAAATTGATCTTAAAAGACTTCCTCAGATGTGGCGAAAAACAAGGCAGCGCCAATTTCAAACCATTGGAAATGTTTGTCTCATGAATAAGCTCAATCCACATCGGCTTATTTGTATTTTCAACGGAAATAACCTCATTAACGGTTTGAATAACAGAATGATCATAAAAAATAACTGTTTCAGCCCCTTCTATGCTTTTCTCCAGAAACGAAACGAAATGGTTGTTTTCATAACGGATTTTCACTGCCACGCGGTGATCCAAATCAAACTGCAACCCGTAATTAAAGTTCAGAAAACACTCTTCCGGATTTCCTTTAAACCAGGTACGGACATCCATGATCATATCTTTGTGAAATGCATCGTCATTGTCAATCCTGGTGGTTATTATTCCGGAAACTTCGCCATTGGACAGCACGGCAATCTTATCAGCGAGTATATTCTTCACATACAAAGGTTTACCGCTTTCCAGGTACAAGGGAATGAAATTGGGATAGACTTCTTGATAAGATGATATTCTTTTTTTGAAATGCTCCGGTGTTTCACTGTCAAAAAGGACCAGCCATTTGAATTCCTGGCAGGTTTGACCCAGTATGGAGGGCATACATACGGTTTCAAACAGGTCAAACCGTCTTTCCAGCCATTCGTCCGTCCGGGTCGGTTTCCCATTCTTATCCCTGCTGAAATGGGGTTCCAGTTTCAGGTTGAACCGGGTGATAACGTAATGATCAAATGCAGGTGTTACACTCATCCGGAATAATTTGTTTGCCTGGCTTCATACATCCGGAAGGGTTCATATCCCTCCCAGCACAGATAAGAACTGATTTGTTTTTTTTCGATACAGAAATCTGGTGATGCCTCTTTTTTGCAACGATGGGAATCTGTTCAGCAACCGGTTGATGCGGCGATTGGTTTTTTCGTCGCCCCACTTTTTGAGCATTTTAAAAAATCCATCATAAAAACGGACATCATCCCAAAGCCAGGAAAATCCTCTTTTCAGATACTTATCCGGAATGGGATAGTCTTTCTTATAAATAATTTTGTACGATTTCCTTTCACTTAACTTGTTAATGACCTGCTGCCCCAGGTGTGTTACCCGTGAACCGGTCACCAGCACGTTATCCAGCCCATATTTCCGCAGAGTCATCAGAAAGTCATCATCGGCATAAAAGAGATCGAAAGTCTCGTCGAGCTTTCCGGTTACGGAAAATATTGCACGGTCCAGAACAAAACTCCAGGGCGAAAAATGGGATTTGTTGTTCCATCCGGTATAATAGCCGTGATTATCTGGAAAGATATCATGCGACATACCTCGGTAATTCCGGTCGATGGTGGAAAAACAGAGTGACCTTGGTTTTTGTTCCTTAACTTTCAGTATCTCGCTGAACCAAAGCGGCGAAAAAACAATGTCGTTGTTGCACAGCGCGATATACTGCCCTTTCGATTTTTCAATACCGATATTAAAAAAACGGTTGAAATTGAACGGTTCATCAGGAATAATATGATTAACCCTTTCCCCGTAGTTGTGTGGACTTTCTCTGTTGCTTTCAATCAGAAATATTTCTATCCCTCCTAAACTATCCCAGTTTTCAGAATCCAGCAAACTTTGTATACAATTCCTGTTTATGTTATAAATATCATCATCCAGCGTATTGGTCAGAATTATCACGGAAAGTTGCAGGCTCATAAAAATCGTCATAACTTTTAAATATTCATAATCAAGAAAATACGCCAGTTTTTTAAGGATTTAAGCCAATTAGCAGTATCCCGGGAACACTACAGTTTTAAATGGTTCATCAGAAGCCTATTGAATAATTTAAACGGTTTGACAAAGAAATCCCCAAGCTTATAACTTTTTGTTAAATAAACATTATTCCTTTCCCGTTCCAAATCATTCTGAGAAATGATGTAATCTGTTTCCTTGTATCCGATCAGGGGGTATTTGGGAGTCAAATCAGGGTTATCTGTGGCTATAGCCAGATTATACATGGGAATCCAATCATTTGCATCACCTTCCTTGTTAATGATTAATGGTTTGGAATATCCGCCGGTGTTTTCATCCAGCGCAATCAATGACCCGATAAATATTCGTTGGCTGAAATACATGCAATTATTAAAGAATCTTCCAAGTAAATCTTTAAACTCTTCCTGAAACAATTCCTTAATGTGAAACTCATTTTTTGATCCGGATTTAACAGAATATTGGTACCTATCGGGTGACGAAATAACAAGGGTTCCGCCGGGTTTCAGTACCCTTCGGATTTCATTCATCATTCCTTCCTGATTTTCAACATGTTCAATGGTCTCAAAACTTACAAAAATATCAGCAGTCTGATCAGGTAAAGGAATATAGGCCGCGTCACCGGTCAGGAATATGAGGTTATCTTTTTTGTATTTTGATTGCGCATGCCGGATGGCCTCAGCACATTGGTCGATTCCATAGACCATTACAGCATGTTTTGCCAGTAATTCTGACCCATAACCTTCACCGGATGCCAGGTCAATAATAACCTTTCCCTTGCAATCCATCTGATGAATTACAAAATAATAGCGGTTATAATGTTCCAAGGCTATTCTGCCGGTCTGACCCGGTTCAAATCTTTCATCCGACGGAATCATTGCTCAAAGCAAATTCATTCAAAACAGCGGTTTTATCCCATTTAAGTTTTGGCCGGACAATACCGGGTAACAGGCCTTTGTAATTTTCGTTCCGCGTATCTGCCTCAACTGTATCCAGAATGGTAATCTGTATCAGATTCTTCTGATGGAACAACACTTCAAAAGGATTATACCTCATACAGGCAAAACTAAAAATAATACTGCCATTCTGCAGGAGATTACCCGGAATACGGGCCACAGTGCGATAGGTACCCTTCTGTACGGTTTCAGATCCCCTGTATTCCTGATCGTTATGTGAGGTGAACAAATGGTTTTCCATGCTGTCGTAAACATTGATCCCCTGCATAAAAAAGGGGATTTCCCGCAGAACTTCATATTCCACACAGAATCCGATTTCCTGATTGATATACGCATAGCTAATCTTTTTATCAGCTGAATTGACCAGACAGGCTTTTCTTATTTTTATACTCTCATTTCCCGGGGCAGAATCACTCTCCCATTTATTTTCAAAAGATATTTCGGATGTTTCCGACAAATAACCGGACACAACATCTCTTGCAAAGCCGTTCAAAGCAATTGCCCCTTTCTTTAGCAATACAGCTCTGGTGCACATTTCATTGACCGCGCCCATATTATGACTCACAAACAATACCGTTCTACCTTCATTTCTGCTCACTTCCTGCATTTTGCCGATCGCCTTTTTCTGAAATTCGGCATCTCCGACAGCGAGCACTTCATCTACCACCAGAATTTCGGGTTCGAGGTGGGCGGCTACGGCAAAGCCCAGCCGAACGGTCATGCCGGAGGAATAGCGCTTCACGGGAGTGTCGATGAATGGCTCAACTCCGGCGAAGTCAACGATCTCATCCA
>CAYMNM010000052.1:0-13991 GCA_964391795.1 uncultured Anaerolineaceae bacterium
AGGCCCCCAGGCACAGCCAGCCAGACCCAGCCGCCGCGGAGCAAGATGCCGCGGCGGTTTTACACTTTGCGGCAATGTGTTCGGGGCTTCCAGGGCCCGGGTTTTCAAGGTGCCTGGACCGCGTATGCGCCTGCTTGTGCCCGGAACCAAACCGTCAGGCAGCACGGGACCGGTTTTTGCCTGAGCAGCCTGAAAGCCAGTCCCATAAAGAATTTCAAATAACAGCAATTTGGTATTGCATTAAATGCTGATCAGGAATACTATCTGCCTAAGGCACTTGGCGATAACCCCATAATTTTATTGCATTTGGAACCGCGGACACCGGAACGCGAAGGAGAATGTTTGATGAGACAGATTGGCGAGTGTATCCAAGCCTTCTTTTCCAGCCTCAGGATCGATGCCGATGCGGGGGACCGGCATCATTATGGCGAGTATCTTCATCAGGCCATTATTCGCTTTCAACAAACCGAAACAAAAGATCTGGCATATGACATATACCGCGTTTTCCTCGAATGCTACGGGCATTCAGGGGCGAGCGACGGCCTCAGTTTTTTGTCTTTCTCTGAAAAAATGCGCGGTTATGAAGAAAAAGCCGCGGTGCTGACAAAAAAGCAGAGAGACCATTTTATCCACTCGGTGAATGTTTTTTTCCTGGGGCTTGCCATTTACGAAGCCAACAGCGCCTACCGGGGCATTTTTTTGTCCAGGCTTTATGAGGCGGAACCTTATTCCGCGCGGAAAAGCACCCCGCGCGAGGAGTTTTTCTTTAGATGGGGGCTGGCATCCCTGTGCCATGACATCGGTTACCCCATAGAAATCATCACCAATCAGGTCAATGACTTCATCAATTTCGCATCATGCATTGGATGTTCCAAGCGCCGGATCAACGCGCGTGTGGAATATGACCGATTCGACTTGGTGAATTCCATTCCTGAATCCATCCCGAAAAGAGCATTCATCAGCAAGTATTACGCTGCGCATGACACCTGCGTCTATGTTGACCTTCTCAAGCCGGTTGACCTTCTTGCCCACAAGCTGCATTTAGCGCTGGGCATAGACCTTACAGAGGTAAAGGAGCGGCTGGATGGCTATATTGCTGATTCCGGGCGTTCCGGCCGTGTCGACCACGGCTTTTTTTCGGCAATCATCCTTCTGAAGTGGTTTGGCTACCTTGTTCAGCGGGACGGGGGGGATCCGGACGAGTTCTTCGTTCCAATTCTGGATGTTGCCATGGCGATCCTGCTGCATAACTTTTTCAGCATCGCGCTGGTCAAGAATGCCAACCGCCCCAACCCCTTCTCCCTGGAGCCGCTGACGGCAGATAAAAGCCCCATCTCTTTCCTGCTGATCCTCTGTGACGAACTGCAGGAATGGAACAGGGAATTTTATGGAAACACGGACAAAACACCCATCAGCATCCAATCGGCACAGCTGATGCTCTCCGACAGCAAGCTGGAAATGAACTACATCCTCACCCGGGACGCGATGCCCGAGGAGTTCATCGGTGCGAAGACCGGCTTGCTGAATGCGCTGCTGTATGCCGGGGACATCTTCCCGGATGGCGTCCATATTTCCTGTGAAGCCATTGCTGACATGCCGGCGTTGCCGGCGAGTTATCACCTTGGCCGCGAACAGCTGGAGAAAATCGCCATTGCGATCCACAACCGGTATAACGATACATCCCGGCGGCTAAATCCGGGCAAGGACATCAAATACCCCAAATATTCGGATTTGCCCAAGGACAAGAAGTATTACAACTTCCGCGCCGCGATGGATTATCCCATCATGCTCAATGCGGTTGACTGTGAGATAAGGCCCCTCTCCGCCGGCGGGGAAGAGGCTGTTTTGACGGCGTTTTCTCCTGAGGAAGTGGAGATGCTCGCCAAACGTGAGCATGACCGATGGATGCAGGGCCGCGCCGAACAGGGCTACAGGTATGCCCCATCCAGCAACAAGGAAAAGAAACTCAACCAGTATATGGTGGCCTATGAGGACCTTCCGGAAGACATCAAGGAGTTTGACCGCGATCCGGCGCGCGATATCCCCGGGCTCCTGGGTGCTATCGGGCTTGGGGCCTATCGTAAAAAGACGGGGCGTGCGGACAGTTTCTCCCCGGAAGAGATTGAGGCGATGGCGCGGCTCATCCATCATTATTACTGTGAGGCAAAAATCGCGGGAAATCCCGGAGAATCCGTTAAGGCATATGACAGCTTAACTGAGGAAATGAAAGACTCCAACCGCCGCCAGGCCAGGGGGATTCCCAACAAGCTGTCACACATTGCATGTATGCTCAAACCGGCAGGCACAAAAGGATTTGGTGAGCCGGTTACAGTGTTCTCCCCCGGGGATATCGAAATGCTGGCCAGGATCGAGCATGATGAATGGATGGGCGACAAGATCCGGCATGGGTGGACCTACGGGCCGGAGCGGGACGATAAGAAAAGGAAGAACCCCTTTATCATCGACTATGAGTTTCTGGACGAGGGCACCAGGGAGCTGGACAGGAACACCGTCAGAAAGATGCCGGAAATTGTCAGTGCGTGTGGATACGGAATTTTCCGCGCCAACCAGGAAACCGGGAACGGATAGAGGGCCCATAAGACAAGCTTCCGGTACCTCCCAATGAGTCTTTGAGGAGCGGCATATGTTTGGATGCCCCGGTGATAAGGCCATACACCGCCATTTATCGCAAGATGGCGCAGGGACAGCGCTGCGCAAAGGGCAGCGCCCAAACAGCTTCCGATGCCCCGTTCCGCTGAGGTTTTTGGGAAACCCGAAACATCCGGGGACACCAGATGGACAGTGACTGCGCTACCAGGCAACACAGTGTGCGCGTTTTTATTTCCTCAACATTCAAGGATTTTCATGCTGAGCGCAATGTGCTGGTCCAGAAAGTTTTTCCGCGGGTCGAAGCATATTGCCAGCAGCGCGGCGTGTCCTTTTTCCCTGTTGATCTGCGCTGGGGAATCACCCAGGAGCAAGCGGAGCGCGGGGAAACCGTGGCCACCTGCCTGCGCGAGGCTGAGGAATGCCGGCCCTACTTTATCGGGCTGCTGGGGAACAGATATGGGTGGATACCCCCAGGGTCGGCGATATCGGTCACAGAACTGGAATTTGAAAGAGGTGTCTTCAGCCAGGAGGCAGATGCCAGCCGTGCGCTGATATACCTGCGCTCGGATGGGCTGTCGGAACAGCAGAATCCGGGCGAGCAGGAACCCCCCAGCGCCAGGGGCAAACTCTCACTGCTGAAGAGGAAGATTACTGAAGGGGCTTATCATTGCCTCAACGGATACAGCACCATTGACGAGTTTGCCGCCTGTGTGGACCGCGATCTCTGCGCGATGGTAGACCGGGATTTTCCCCCCGCGCTTATGGACCCCCTGGCGGCTGAACGCACAGCACATATGCAGTTCTCCCGCGCCTGCGCTCAGCAGGGGATGCCGCGCAAAGCGCTTTACGCAAAGCTGTCGGCGCACCTGGCGCAGGCAGGCGGCACTCCGCTCATTGTTTCCGGCATGCCGGGCAGCGGAAAATCCATTTTGCTGGGTGGTTGGCTCTGGCAGCAGATGGTGTCAGGTTGCTTTGTGCTTGCGCACTTTTTCGGTAAAACCGCCGACAATTCCTGGCAGCGAATGGCTGCGCGCTTTGTTGACGAACTTTCAGCAGCTTTCGCATTGGGGGTGGAAATTCCTGCGGAGGATGAGGCCCTGATACGCACCTTCACAGACGTGCTGTACATGGCCAGCGCCCGGGTCGGGAAGCCGGTCATCATCTTGCTGGATGGGCTGGAGCAGGCATCCAGCGAGCGCGGGCTGTCCTGGCTGCCGCTGGAGTTTCCAAACAATGTGCACGTCTATTTGTCGGCAAAAACCGGGCCTGTGCTGGGTATGCTTCGCATTCGGAGGTATCCGGAGCTGCGTGTAAAGCGCATGAGCTTAGGCGAGCGCAGCCAGCTGGCCCTTGACTATCTGGGGCGATACGCGAAACAGCTTGATGAAGAAACCCTGGGGAAGATCGTGCGGTCACCAGCAACAGGCAACGCCATGTTTCTGCATACCCTGCTCAATGAACTCCGCCTGTTCGGCAGTTTTGAAGGTCTGGGATCAAGGGTGGACTGGTATCTGGAAGCAGGGTCCCTTTCCGGCCTGTTCTCAAAACTGTTGGAACGGCTGGTGGAAAGCTTTCCCCATCAGCATGTGGAGCGTGTGCTCTCCCTGTTTGCCTGTGCGGGATACGGCCTGACGGAAAGCGAGATGCTCCGCCTTTCCGGCACCGGGAATTTGCTGTGGTCATCCCTGCGGGCCGCCCTATCCCCGTTTTTGCTTGATATCAATGGCGTGCTTTCCATCAGCAATCGAGCCTTTCTCTCTGCGGTCACCAGCATATTTCCCATGAAGGGCAGGAAAACCTCGGTTCGTATGGAACTAAGGAGGTTTTTTGAGCAGGCACCGGAAAACAGGCGGGCGATGGACGAACTTCCGGCGCTCTATGAGAAGAGCCGGAATTGGGGGGCCATGGGAAAGTACCTGAGCAATGTCTCCGTTTTCGACTATCTGTGGTCACAAAACAGTTTCGAGTTCAAACGCCGCTGGACGCTTGCTGAAAACAACACGGGAATCAAAAAAGAAAAAGCTTTCGCGGGTGTGATCCGGTCGGATATCCCGCCGGAAACAGGGCTGAAGCTGGCGCGGTTTTTCCAGAGCACAGGGAATATCCAGGAAACCATGGAGCTGCTGGACAAGGTCATCGCCGCCTCTGAAACCAAATCCCGTACCTGCCAGCTGGCGCTTGGCTATAAGGGGAACCTGCTGCATGTGGCTGGTGATACGAAAACGGCGCTGCAGATGTATCAAAAGCAGAGGGAAGCGTGCATCGTTCATGGAAATGAAATGGAGCTGCAACGCGCTCTTGGGAATACGGGGCTTGTCCATTATGCGCGGAGCGAATTCCGTGAGGCGCTGAAGCTGTTTGAGGAAGCGGAAGCCATCTGCCGGAAGTTGCGTTACCATGACGGCCTGCAGGTTGTGCTGGGGAACGAAGGGCACTGTTTTTACGCGATGGGCGAGCTCGATTTGGCCAAGGACAGGTATTTGCAGCAGAAAGCGCTGTGTATGGAGAGCAAAAACACGGACGGCATCATGACAGCCCTGGGCAGCCTTTCTATCCTTGCCCTGCGGAAAGGGGAGTTGCAGGATGCCACGAGCCTGTGCCGTGAACAGGAAAAGCTCGCCCGTTCAATGCACAACATGAGCGGCCTTCAAAACGCGCTCAACAGCCTGGCACAATGCTCCTTTCAAGGCGGAGCCAATGAGGAAGCCCTCCGGCTGATTGCCCAGGCGGAGGATATATGCCGCAAAAGCGGCAACGCCATGTCGCTGCAAATGGTTCTGCTCAACAAAATGGAGATCTTAAAAGCGCTTGGGAGCATCCCGGCCGCGCTGTCCTGTTCAGAAGAGCGCATAGAGATTTGCCGCAGGTGCCATCTCATATTGCATCTGTGCGATGCGCTGTATCGGAGGGCCGTGATGCTTAAAGGCGCGGGCCGCCATGCGGAAGCTGTGGCGGATGCGCTGCAGGCACAGGCGATCGCGCTTCAAAACAGCTCCGTGCTGTTGCTAAAGATAGAAGAATTACTGGATAAAGAAAGGGAATCATCAGATGTCTGAAGCATATCTGCGCGCGCGCGGCATTGCGCTGGGCTTGTCTTTAGGCAGGCCCCCTGTGGAGGTTGGAGCCAGCATATGGGATGTGGGCCAGGGCCAGGGCATGGCGGCGGATTTGCCGTTCCAGTTCTTCGAGCGCCAGCTGCAGGCTCCCGGCGAGTCGGTGGCACACCGCAGCGCCCTGTCCCTGTATGAAGATGAATATTCCGCGGACTGCGGGGCGGCCGTTAAGCGCCTGGAAGAGCTTCACGCGCTTCTGTTGGCGAATGACGCCCCGAAGGCCGAACAGTTCCTGGCGCTGCATCCGCTGGAGGAGTGGTTCAGTTTTGTGTTTCTTGATGAGGGGCAGATCAACGGAATGGTTGAAGCCATCCGGAACATCAAGGACTTGCCGATGCACCATGTTGTCATTACCGCGGTGAGGCAGTCGCTTGAAAGGCTTAAGAATTACAGAATGCTGCTTGAAACCCTGCTGGGGATACTGCAAGCGGAACCCGGACGATAAGGAAGGGAGCACACTATGAAAAGCGTCCTCCGCAACAGAATGCCATTGTTTGTTTGCTTGCTTGTTCTTGTTGTGGCCAGCGGAGGCTTATGGCAGCTTTATACACAGCCAGGCACGCAGCAAGCCCTGTTTGTGTATAAAGCGTTGGAGTCCATGCAGCGCAATGATGCGGAGCAATACCTGATGATGGAAGGCGCCACGGATTCAGGCTCGCCGGAAGTTGCCGGATTTCATCCCTATTTTGCCCCGATGCAGGTAAAGCTGAGGCCGGAAGGGGAGGGCGCATACGCTTACACCAGCCAGCTTCCGGTGCCCTCCTCCATCGCGGCAAACATGGCGGAGAACAGGTTCTACCCTTCGTTCCGCAAGACGCACAGGGATCTGAATGTGTCGGGCACGCTTCATGTCCTGCAGGATGAGGGCGGAAAATGGCTGATACAGGCGGATACAGAGGACCCCGTCATTTCCACTTACCTGCTCCTCAACAGCGTCAGCCTTGAAGACATGGGCATGGCGCAGGAGGCCTTTGATTATCCGGATGTGAACGCGCAGATCGAAGCCTGGGCCCGGTTGTACGTGCTGGCCATGGCGAAATATCAAAGCATCGTTGATATCAGTGAGGATGTGCAGAAGGAGCTGGCCGATTTGCTGGGCGAGCAGTTCCAGGCCCGCCTGCTGACAACCATTTCCTCAAGCAAGGAGTTGGCGAAGCCGGGCCCCCTTCATGATCTGCGCGTCCTCCCGGCCATCAGCATCTGGTGGCTGATGGCTTACATTGGCCTGGGGCTCCTGGTGATACTCATCCTGACCCTTGCTGTCCGCAATCTGATATACAGCTGGGTCCCCCTGGATGAGCGGTGGCAAATCCATGCCGACAGGCTGGAAAAAAAGATGGAGAAATTCACCTACAGCCAGGAAGAGAATCAGCGCGTACACCGGGCGTTTGTCGAATCCCTTCAGCGCGGCGCAGGTGCCCCCGGCACAAAACCCGGGCATCGCCTCAGGGAAAATGTCCTGCAATGGCGCCTGGGCGCTACCTATGCCTGGATATACCTTTCCGTTTTTCCCGATGGGAAGCAGATGACATTCCGGACCTTGTTTCACGGGTTTATGAGGTATAACCTGGAAGACCGGAGAGCGGACACCATCACGGATGCGGGTTGGATGCTGTGCGCGTGTGTCCGCAACATGCTGGCACACATGACCCCGGCCAGGCTGAAAGCCGGGATGCTCAGGATGGACAAAGCCCTTAATGCATATGAAGAGGCGGAAAAGCTGGTGGACAAGCTGGAGCGGGAAATCCCGGAACGCACCGGCAAAGAATACGATAAAAAAGCCAAAGCGCACAGAGTGGCAAAGGACCGGTTCCTGCGCAAATTTGGCCGCAACCAGTTGCTCTATGCGGTATCGCGGGGAGGCGTGCCTGTCAGCCTCATGCTGAACATAGCAGGGAACCCCCAGCAGCGCTTCGATCGTTTTCTGCAGCAGGGCGTGATCATGGGTTTCATCCCCTACATCCTCAAGTATCAGGGCAATCCCGATGCCAAACAGGTATCGGACACCGTGCTTGCGGCAAGGCGGGCTCTGATAAGCTCAGACAACAGGATGGCGTTCTTCCAGGTAAGGGGATACGCGGTTGACCGCTTCACCTTGCCGGAAACCAAGGAGGTCAAAATAATAAAGGCCCAGGAACTGCACCTGGAGGACTATGCGATCATCCTCAGGGAAGTGCTCTGGTGTGCCAACCCGTCTTTCAAGCTGTCCTATGACGGCCTTCACAGGCTGGTCATGCGTGCAAATGAAGAAATCCCCGGTGTGATGGGCTTGTTGACCCGATTCCCCATGCGCATCATAGATCCCGCCAATCAGGGCACCCTGGGCTTCTATCAGTTTGAGCCTTATATTCACAGCATGTGGACGCGGTATGAGCCGCCGCTTCATCAGGGGAGGGTGCTGGAAAGGTATCATGAAGTGATGGACATGACACTGCCCAACAGCACGGGCTTCCACCTGCGCCTGTTCGCTGATCCGTTTGTGCTGATTCCCGTCCTGTTCCATGAGTATTCACACTACCGGGGAGACCATAACGAAGCCAGCGTGTTCCTGCGCACGCACTTCTTTTCGCAGGAATTTTACAGGAAGCACCGGGAAGCGAACCCCGTGCTTGATGGTGTTTTCTCCCGCCTGCAGCAAGTGCTTGGCGCCAAGCCTGATCCCAAAAAAGTGGAAGGCCTCAACGGGCTGATCGCACAGTATTATGGCAGGCAGGTTTCACAGGAGGAAGCGGAGAAACAGGCGGATGCCACAATCCAAAGCATCAACACACAGGTAGACCGTATCAACCGCACCCAGTCGTGGTGCCCGGATGTAAAAATGCCCAAACTGGACGAGGCGGAGGACGGTGAAAACCAGGCATTGATCCGTAAAATCATCATCCGTTTCGCCACCACCCCCCGCGCCATCTCGGAAGAGGACTTCACAAGAATCGGGAAAAAGTGGAATGACTACTCGGGCTGTGCCGAACTGAAGGATGAAGGGGAGGAACCAGAAACAGACAGCCAGGAGATGCTCCAGAGGATCCTGGCCCGTTTCAACCAATAGGGAGGGGGAACTGTGATGAGGCTTTTAGAAAACAAGCCCTTTGCCAGGCGGGCAATGCTGGTGCCCCTGCTGCTCATCGTGCTGGCAGCCACCGCATGCTCCAGCCAGGGGTTTACCATCAGAACACCCGGTTCTTTTGCCAGCAGCCTGGACACCTATCATTTTTCCCGGCGAGGCCTGGTTGAAATAGAAAGCATCACATCCGTGAACATTGGTTTTCCGGTTTGGTACAAGGTCGCCGTTAAGGGGATCCAGCCCGGATACACCGTCCTCACCTTCACTTATGAGGACCATTCGACTTTTTCGGCCTTGTTGAATGTGGATGACAATCTCCGTGTCACAGCAAAGGAAAAAGCCTTTGATGCGGACAGCAGGCTGGAAGACGGCGAACTAGGTTTCTTCCAAAGGATAAAGCAATGGCAATTTAACCTGGCATATCAGAGCATTTTTTCATTTTACCTGGTGGGTTTCCTGATGCTGCTGCTGATGCTTCTCCTGGTGGGGGTGCTGGCCGCCATTTTTCATCTCATCGCCGGCATTTTCAATAGAACCCGCTGAGGGCAGGGCCACCCCCCGCCCAGGGACGGAACAGCCCGGCTGCCGGCTGCCCATCAGGCAGGGAAGCCAAACGTGCCAGGGGAGTGGGGTCCTATCCTTGCGGGGTTGCCAATACCAGGCCTGCTATGGCAGAATCACCGCGACATATCCCCGGCACAGTGAGAAGACATGTTCGCAAACTGGCACATGAGGCAAATGAAAAAAATGGGGCTGCAATCGCTCATTGCCGGATAAGCTGATCATCATAAAAGGGCATGGGGAAGCATGACAAACCCGCCTTTGCCAGCAGTTAATTAGTGCATTCTATGTCTGTTTCTGATGAGAAAAAACAGGCTAATTCACCTGGAATGCTGCCACAGTCCAGAAATCACCCTGAGGGTTGCCGTAATCACAGGTCGTCAGGATGAGGATAGGCTGTTCTTCGCCCGGCCAGCTGACCTGCCGCGCCAGCCGCCCGCTTTTTTTCCGCAGGAAGGCGAGAAGTTCCTGCCGGATGCCTTTTTTTGACTGGTTATAATAGAGAAAATCATCGTTCTTGTCGCTGAAAAAAGCGGCGAACACCTGAAATTGATATGTTCTTGTGATACCCTCAATTTGCACCTGCTGATGCGACAGCAGAAACTGGTCACTTTTATATTGGCGCAGGTCGCTGAACATGCTGCCGTCTTTCATGTGATGGCCGTAGATGACGCTGATATATTCCTGGAACGCCCCATTTCCCCGATAATCCATGAAGATAGCGCCGCCAGGACTTTTATTCTTTGCAAAAGTGTGTTCCAGATAGAAATCGTTGTTTTTCGCCTGAACAATGGGGTAGTCAATCCGGGTGCCCGGGATGTTGATCCAGCCAATCAAATCATCATTTTTTTTCCGCAGACGGATCAGCCTGTAATTGTTGTCCAGAGAAACGGTGGCCGCAGGGGCGGGCGTCCATAAAACCGGTGCCGAGGTTGTTTTGGGCAGTTTGGGTTGATTCTCATCCAAAGTGTACTGGGCATCCCTCTGGGCCCGCGCTGACGTCTCTTCTTCAAGAAGGGCGCGGTAGGAGGCATATTCCTGCTGGCTGGACTGATAATTCCTTGCCGTTTTGACAATATTGGTTATTGCGTATGTCGCGGCAGCCAATGCCAAAGAGGCAAGAGCAATGAACAAAACCAAGCGCCATTGGATAATTCCGCGTTTTTCGGGTGATGGCTTTCCAACAGCGTAATGTACTCTGCGCCGGCGGTGCCAAACCCGCCGGCGCTTTTCATGTTTCCGGGGGAAATAGCGCATCTATTGAGGGAATATCTCAGTCGGCATAGGTGATGTTTCGCTCATTGGACACGGTGTTATTGGTGACGATCCCCCCATTGACAACGGCAAACAGGTTCCAGTACCGCCCATTGCCCTGGTTGACAGGGACATGGAAACTTTCAATCAGCCGGTTCCCCTTGAACAAATCAACTTTCGCCTGGGAGTTGGCAATGGTATCATCGTCCGAATAGTTGTAGATGTAGTAATAATAGGGCTCCAGGGGCTTCGCGTTGAGTGTGATGGTTTCCGGGCCAAAACTGTTTGTGTCATCAACATCCAGGGCACATACCGTTACCCCGTTATCAGAAGCGCTCTTGTTCTGGTAATAGACATGGAACCCTTGGCCGGCGCGTGTAAGCCCGGTAATATGTGCGTCCAGATCACGGGGTGTCTCTCCCCAACTCAGCACGATGCGGTATGAATCGTCAATAGAAGCTGGCGTCATCGAAAAATCAGCATTTATCTGGTCCTGGGATGTAGCTGTAATTGATCTGGTTGAAGCGACAAAACCATTTTTCTGCGCAGTTAGTGTGTAGTGGCCGGGGTTCAGGGCAAGCGAGTACTCCCCTTTGCTGTTGGTCGCTGTTTTTGCCACAACAGTTCCTTGAGGATTGTTCCACCCTTTGCGGACAACCAGGTTCACCCCATCAATCGTTGCGCTGGTGCTGGCATTGATAGCTTTCCCGAGAACTGAGGCGTTTTTTGGCAGAAGTGCGTTTGGAATCAGGGTATAAGTGCCCAGATCAGTGCACACACGCTTCCTAATGGTGACCAGGGTTTCAAATGAAAGATACAAATCCCTTGATCCAAGCTTTGGAGGGGCAATCTTCAAAGTATAGGTGCCATCCGGGGCCGATAACTCGAAATTACCGGAGGAGTTTGTGGTTGCTGTTATGACCTGCGTGCTTGTCCCGGGCTTGTAAAGTGAAATCTTCAAGCCCCCGGCAGGTTCAGGCGGGCTCAGCAAAGCAGGATTCATATAAGGCTCATCAAGAGAGGAACCCAACAGCACCTTTCCGGAGATTGAGCCGAAGCGCGTGTCTTCAAAAAGCCTAAACTGATACGCGTCATTTCCGCCGAATATTTTTACTTTAGTATTGACAAACCTGAAATAATTAAAGTCAGAGAATGAGTTATTCGCATTTGTTGACAACCTCAAGAACTCATGTTTGCCCCTGGCTTCACTAAGCGCTTCATTAAGCGTGTAATACTGTAAAGAACTTTGGTTTTTCTTCACCAATAATCCGATAATGGACTCCATCATATTAAAAGCATAGTTTGCAGATGTAATATCAGTGTTCGCTATGACAGCCGTTGCTCCCTTGTTCAGGAAAACATTTGCCAGAACATCATCCCTGCCACCCATGCAAGTGTTTAGGTATATTAATGAATTTTGGAGGGAGTCAACATATTTTGAGAAAAATTTGGTGGTTAAGCCGGCATCGCCATCGGATGATCCAATAATTCGGCCTTGAATTTTGTCGTTTTTATCCTGTTTGGAGCTAAGGTCTTTATACTTCAATGTTGTCCAGGTGCTGGAATGGGTTTTCCTGTTGTATCCTCCATGTCCAAACCATAGAATCACGCTGTTGGGTTTGAAGCTATTTCTAATTGCTTCCAGGGTAACTGACATACCGTCGAGGTCTGTGGCAAATGTGTAATTCGAAAAAGTTTTGGATATCAGCATGGCGGCATTGTCGGGCACATCTGACACGAATTCAAGATGGTAGGGCTCAAATGTAGCTACCTGGATGATAGAGGAACCCGCTCCGCCAAGCATATCCTGAAAAATGTTGAAATATTGCAATTCCATACCGCTTGAGAATTTCATCCAAACGCTTTCTTCGTCTTTTTCAACCATAATCAGAAGCCCTTGCTGAAGCAATTCTTCTGCATACGAAGCAACAGCCTGGACTGCCTCATCAGCCTTTTCCGGGATGGTGTAGCCATCTTTTTCAAACGGCGCAACGATGCTGGCACTAATATGGTCGCTGACAGACTGTAGGGTTGTTTCTTCAGCAAGGGTAATCTCATCAAAGTAATAAAACCGTAATTCATTGCTCTTGTTGCCCCTCACCATCGCATAATAGTCCCGGCTTGTTTGCACCGGAGCGCTGACATTGGCAATGCTGGAATAGATATAGTCCCCAGCGAATGCATCGCCGTTGCGGCCATCGTCATTCAGGGATGCGATGCGGCTTCCCTGGCTGTCAAACACCGCCACGTCCTGGTCGTTTAATGTGAGGGCGCTGATGACCGGCAGGGAGAACAGTACCGGGTTTTCACCGCCGGCGGAGAAAAACTCCTCATCAGAAGTAAGGGTGCCCAAAGAAAGTGAGCGGTCGATCTCTCCATAGGTGATGGTGGCAGTAAAGGGGTAGGAGGTTGTGCCAAAATACACATTGAGGGAAACAGTGTTTGACGGTGCGACCGCCTCCTGGGCCAGCATTCCAAATGGCCCGGCAGAGGAGATCAGCATCAGGCACAAGAGCATTGGCAGGATTCTTTTTTTGTTGCGTTTGCGGGACAGGATCACCAGCACAAGAAGCACCAGCAAAGCCGCCGCCAAAAGCAAAACATCCCGGAGGATACTCTGGCTGTCCCCCATGACGGGAACCTCAAAGAGAGAAACATTGAAGACAAATTGAGCCCTTTCCCCGGGAATGACTATTTCTTTTTTCGGGGGTGCTTCAGTACCTTTGGAAAGGACCAGCCCTTTGCCAAGAACGGCCTCAGCATTGACGTCAAGCACAGGGAAGTCGTTTTGGTTGGTGACTTCCACCGTGATGATGGCGGTGTCTGTGACGCTGTAGCGGTTTTTGTCCGGTTTCACAGTCACAAGCAAATTGTCCACGGTGGTGCTTGTGGCCAACGCACAGTTGCAGATGCCCAGAATAAATAGAACCAGCATCAGGGTAATAAGAATCCGCGGCCTGTTCTGGAACATGGAAGATGCTCCCCCTTTTTGATGATGTGGTGATGGGCTTTGCCATATAGTTCAACGCAATAGGCGTAATAACGGATGCCATGTATATGTTGCTCGTAGAAACAGCAGGGAGATTTGCAGGAACAATAAATCACCATGCTGAGTTTACCATATCAATATAATAGATGCCTATATAAAAAGTCAAGAGCATATTGGCGAATGTCGGTAAAGATGTATTGAGCACGTTGGTGCCGGCAGCAATCTCCCTGCCAAGGGAGAAACTGCCAGGCTACGGGGAAGCCTTCAGGCGGGGAAACCCAACGGGCCAGGCGAATAGTGCCGTATTTCATATTGGGGATCGATTTGCGCACCAGAAACAAACCCGCCGGGCCGTCTGCATCTGCCGCTTTATCCGGGCGCGCCCGCGGACCGGTTGCGCCAA
>CAYMNM010000053.1:0-13860 GCA_964391795.1 uncultured Anaerolineaceae bacterium
CCCTTAAACCCAGCCCCGTCGGTCCGACTCCGGCACCCACAGCCGTGCCCGCCAAACATTTAAAGTATGGTGATCATAACGCCCTGGTTGGGCAGGCGCAGGAAAGGCTGTCGCAGTTGGGCTATTACACAGGCGCCATTGACAATGCCTTTGGATACTCCACCTATCTGGCCGTGCGAAGTTTCCAGAGGTATAACGAGCTTCAGGTGGACGGTGTGATTGGCAACCAAACCTGGATCAGGCTGTTCAGTTCCAGCCCGGTGCCCAAACCATAACCCCTTAAGAGCAAGTTGCTTGGCCAAACGGGGCTGCCATGGAGGCAGTCCCGTTTTTTTGCCGGGATATGGGCGATTAATGAGCCGCAAACTTTGAGCGAAACATCTTCCCAAAGCGGATAAGCCATGCTATACTATCAAACGGGACCAAAACATCCCGGCGGGATAATTTTAACGCAATCGGGTCCGGGACGGGAAAATTCAAAATCGAAAGGATATGAGGCGGAAGATAGGAAATGACAATTGCGGAGATTGTAAAGTGCCTGGATGCCCATGTGCTTTGCGGGGAAGAGCATCTGAATCAATGTGTCACCAGCGCTTGCTGCTCAGACCTAATGAGCGATGCCCTGGCTTTTATCCATGAGAATGCAATGCTATTGACCGGCATCACCAATGCCCAAGTGGTGCGGACGGCTGGCATCCTGGACCTGAAGTGCGTGGCGTTTGTGCGAGGCAAAGTGCCTCCTCCTGACGTGATCGATATGGCCAGGGATGCTGGGCTGGTGACTATGACGGTGAACAGGACGATGTTCACCTGCGCCGGGCTTCTGTATCAGGGCGGCCTGCGGGGTGCGCCCATGTGCTGGCCCTCCAGGGAAGAAGCGGCAAGCTGAAATGATACGCGCGGAGTATGAAGTCGCCGGCAGAGCTTATGACTGCGCAGGGGAGGTATCATCGGATATCAAGCGCAAGCTGAAGCAACTGGGCATTGACGCAGGGACCCTGCGACGGGTGGCAGTAAGTTCCTATGAAATGGAGATGAACATCATTATTCACACCCTGGGCGGGCTGATAGGCCTCACGGTGGACAGCGAGTGGATTACGCTGTACTCCAAGGACAAGGGCCCCGGCATCCCGGATGTAAATTTGGCGATGTGCGAAGGTTTTTCCACGGCCGGTGAAGATGCCCGAAGCATGGGTTTTGGTGCCGGGATGGGTTTGCCCAATATGAAACGAAACGCTGATACTTTTTACATTTCCAGCCAGATGGGTACAGGAACGCAGATTACCGTCACCTTCAGGGTGATAGAGGGGGAGAGATGAGCAGCCGTTTTCATTCCGTCCGTCTGATTGAAGACAAGTGCCGTGGCTGTACCAACTGCCTGAAGCACTGCCCCACTGAAGCCATTCGGATTTATGACCGGCGGGCTCATATCATTGACGAGCGCTGCATAGACTGCGGTGAGTGCATCCGCATTTGTGATTACCACGCCAAAGTGGCTCAGACGGATACGCTTGAGGATATCAGGAGGTTTCCGTATCCCATTGCCTTGCCGGCGCCCACGCTCTATGGCCAGTTTCGCCACATTTCAGACATCGCTGTAATTTATGACGCCCTTATTCAAATTGGCTTTAAGGAAGTGGCGGATGTAGCCAGGGGGGCGGATGTTGTCACGATGGCCATCCGACGCGCGCTGAAAGACCCCAAACGCGCCCGTCCACTCATCTCTTCGGCTTGCCCCACTGTCACCCGCATCATCCAGGCGCGTTTTCCGGCGCTTATTCCCAACATCATCAACATTCGCCAGCCTATGGAGATCGCTGCCCAGATTGCCCGGCGTGACTATGTCAAAGCACATGGCGTAAAGCCTGAAGATATCGGCATTTTTTTTATCACGCCCTGCGCTGCCAAGATGACGTCTGTAAGGAATCCCATTGGGCACGCTTCATCATCGGTGGATGGTGCGATTTCCATTATGGAAATCTACGGCCATGTCCAGCCCTTGGTTGCCAAAATTCTGCCAATCGGGCGAAAACCCGAATTTTCCCCGCTGGGTATTGGCTGGGCCGGAAGCGGCGGAGAACTGGACGCTGCGGCATCGCGAAACAGCATTGCGGTGGATGGCATAGACAATGTGATCAGGGTGCTGGAGGAACTGGACAACAATACCATCACAGACCTGGACTATTTTGAAGGGTCAGCCTGCCAGGGCGGCTGTGTGGGCGGACCCCTCAACTATGAAAACAATTACCTTGCCCGCAACACCATTCGGGCGATTCAGGACACCATGCCCCAGGCATTGCCCGAGCAGCTTGCAGAGAATGTCGACCTGGGGCAGGACAGCCTTTATTTTGATCAGGATATCCTGCCCAATGACGCCATGAAGCTGCACGAGAGCATTGCCGGGGCCATTGAGAGGATGGAGGAAATGAACCGCATCATTGATTCTCTGCCGGGCTACGACTGCGGTTCCTGCGGCTCCCCCACTTGCCTTTCCTTTGCTGAGGATATCGTGCGCGGCAATTTCAGCGAAACCGACTGCGTCTACATCCTCAGGGATTCATTGAAAGTGATGGCGCAGAAAATGGTCGATATTTCAAAGACCAAGCGAGAATAGGAGGCAGCATTTGACAGTACAGCAATTGATGGACTTGACCTCATCCCGATCGCTGACGGGGAGCACGCTGGCTGGCCGGGAGATCACCTGTGGATTTGCCTGTGACCTCTTAAGCTGGGCGATGGCAAAAGGCCGGTCGGGGATGGCCTGGATTACAGTGCAGACCCATATGAATGTGGTGGCGGTGGCCGCACTGCACGAAATGGCTTGTGTGGTTTTGCCCGATGGTATCCAGATGGAGGGAGCGCCCCTCCAAAAGGCCGTGGAGGAAGGTGTGATCGTACTTTCATCCCAGCTCTCGGCGTATGACCTCTGTGGGCGCCTGTATGGTTCGGGGCTTGCCGGGCCACCGGAATGAGCAGATGTACTACGACCTGCATATCCACAGCGCGCTTTCTCCCTGTGCCAAGGATGAGATGACCCCCGGGAATATCTGCAACATGGCGGCGCTCAAAGGCCTCGGGCTTATCTCTGTAACTGACCATAACAGCACCGGAAACCTGAGGGCCTTTGAACGAGTGTGTGGGGAAAAAGGGATTCTCTTTCTCCCGGGGATAGAGATATGTACATCTGAGGAGGTGCATGTGCTGGCGTATTTTCCCACCGTTCTTCAGGCGGAACGCATGGGAGACTGGTGCAGGCAAATGCTGTGCGGGCAAAAGAACCGGCCGGAGTATTTTGGCCACCAGTGTCTGTTTGACTGTGAAGACAGGGTAACGGGGGAGGAGGACATGCTTCTGATAGGCTCGCTGATGGCGGATTTAAGCCAGGTTTGCAGAATGGTACGCCACTTGGAAGGGGTGCCAGTGCCAGCCCATGTGTACCGGAGTTACGGGCTCATGAATGTACTTGGGTTTTTCCCGACTGAGGTGCGGTTTGGAGCCGCCGAAACCTTGCCAGGGGAGCACCTGCCGGCAGGACTGGTATCCCTTCACTCCTCAGACGCCCACGAACTGGGGGCTGTCGCTGAACCGGCGAATTGGCTTTCCACCGCCAACCGCAGCATAAACACCGTGATCTCGCTTCTCAGGGAGGGTATCCCTTAACCGGCAGGCCGCAAAGGCCAATTAATGGGGAAAGAAGGGAAGGGAATTCAATGGGACCAAAAAATGATGAAGAGTTCGAGCAGTTGCAGCGAGTCATCAAAGAGCACAAGGGCCAGCAAGGGGCGCTCATGCCTGTGATGCAGGCTGCCCAGGAGATTTTTGGCTGCCTTTCCCAGGATGTCCAGGAGGCGATTGCAGATGGGCTTGGGGTAACACTCAGTGAAGTCTATGGGGTAGCCACGTTTTACTCGCAATTCGCGCTTCAACCCAAGGGGCATAATGTTATCAGCGTGTGTATGGGTACGGCATGCTATGTCAAAGGCGCCCAGGCAGTGCTTGACAAATTCAGTGAAGCCCTGGGGATCAAGCCAGGGGGAACCACGGAAGACGGCAAGTTTACCCTTCAGGCCACGCGGTGCCTTGGCGCGTGCGGCCTGGCACCCGTTTTGATGATCAACGAGGATGTTCACGGACGGGTTACACCGGAAGAAGTCCATGCCATCCTGGCGCGCTATGAAGACTGATGCGCGACCTATCCCTCCATCTAATGGATTTGGCCCAGAACAGCATTCAAGCCGGGGCTATGCTGGTAGGGATTACCCTGAAACTTGACGGGGAGGGAAAACTGGACCTCACCATCCAGGATGATGGATGCGGAATGAGCCCTGAAACCCTGCGCCTGGCGCATAGTCCTTTTGGCACGCATCGCAGGACCCGGAAGGTGGGTATGGGAATACCCCTCGCCGAATATAACGCCTCGGCAACCGGCGGTGCGCTGGAGATAAAAAGCATTCCCGGACAGGGCACGGAGCTTGCTGCTACCTATTACACGCGCCACATTGATTGCCCGCCCCTGGGCAATCTGGGGGAGACGATGGCTGCCCTGATTCTGGCCAACCTGGATGGCCCTGATTTCCGAATCAGCCTTCAGTCTCCACTGGGGCAGGGTATCCTGGATACCCAGGAAATCAGGAAGTCATTGGGAGATGTGCCGCTGAATACACCCGAAGTCATGACATGGATCATTCAAGCCGCATTGGATAAGACCCGAGAGATATTTGGAGGAGAACTGCAATGAAAACCCTGGCTGATTTGGAGGAAATCCGCAAGCGGACCCTGGAGAGGATCAACCTGCGCAAAGAAGATAAAGATGACGAAGTACGTATTGTGGTTGGCATGGCTACCTGTGGTATCGCAGCCGGCGCGCGTCCTGTGATGATGTCTTTTATGACCGAGTCATCAAAGCGCCACCTGACCAATGTCACCGTGTCCCAGACTGGCTGTATCGGCATGTGCCGCTACGAACCGATGGCGGATGTGTTTGTGCCCGGGCAGGGTAAAGTTACGTATGTCAACCTGGATGAGGCGAAAGCCCGGCGCATCGTAAGCGACCATATTGTCAATGGGCAACCGGTGGTGGAATTGATGATAGGTGCGGACAGGGATAAAACCGTGGGCAAGGGGGAAGAATAACAATGAATTTTTATCGTTCGCACATTTTGGTATGCGGCGGTACGGGCTGCACCTCCTCAGGCTCTGTCAAGCTGATGGACCGCTTCAATGCCCAGCTGAAAGAGAAGGGGCTGGAAAAGGAAGTCAGCGTTGTGAAAACTGGCTGCTTTGGCCTGTGTGAGGCTGGGCCGGTGGTTATTGTATACCCGGAAGGTACCTTCTATTCCAAAGTGAAGGAAGAGGATGCGGATGAAATCGTGGATGAGCATCTGCTCAAGGGGCGGATTGTGCGCCATTTGGTCTACCATGAGAAGGGCGAGCAGCCCGAGGCGGGAAAATCCCTCAACGATATCGACTTCTATAAGCACCAGAAACGGCTGGCACTGCGTAACTGCGGCGTAATCGATCCGGAGAATATCGACGAGTACATCGCCTTTGACGGGTATTTGGCGCTGGGCAAGGCACTGACGGAGATGCGGCCCAGGGATGTCATCAAGATGCTGAAGGATTCGGGCCTCAGGGGCCGGGGAGGCGGGGGGTTTCCCACAGGGATCAAATGGGAAATGTGTGCCAAAAGCCCGGGGGAAAAGAAATATATTATCTGTAACGCCGATGAGGGAGACCCGGGTGCGTTCATGGATCGGTCGGTGCTGGAGGGGGACCCCCATGCGGTGCTGGAAGCCATGGAATTATGCGGTTATGCGGTGGGAGCAGACGAGGGATACATTTATGTTCGTGCTGAGTACCCCATCGCGGTGAAACGCCTGGAGATCGCCATCAGCCAGGCGCGGGAATACGGGCTGTTGGGAAAAAACATCCTGGGCACGGACTTCAGTTTTGACCTGCACATCCGCCTGGGCGCAGGCGCTTTTGTTTGCGGGGAAGAAACCGCTCTGATGACCTCCATTGAAGGCAACCGGGGGGAACCCAAACCCAAGCCGCCCTTTCCCGCGGTCCAAGGCTTGTATGGCAAACCCAGCAACATCAACAATGTGGAGACATTTGCGAACGTCCCACAGATTATTTTGAATGGCGCCGCATGGTTTAGAAGCATGGGTACCAAACGGTCGCCCGGCACCAAGGTGTTTGCCCTCGGCGGAAAAATCAAAAATACGGGCTTGGTTGAAGTACCCATGGGTACGCCTCTGCGCACGGTTATTTTTGATGTGGGCGGCGGAATCCCCAAGGGAAAGAAATTCAAGGCAGTGCAGACCGGCGGCCCCTCAGGAGGCTGTATCCCGGCCAGCCTGCTGGACGTGCCCATTGAATATGATTCCCTGGTGGAGATCGGCTCCATGATGGGATCAGGGGGCATGATTGTCCTGGATGAAGACAATTGCATGGTGGACATCGCCCGCTTTTTCCTGGATTTCACTGTGGATGAATCATGTGGAAAATGTACTCCCTGCCGGGTGGGCACCAGAAGAATGCTGGAGATTTTAAACCGGATTGTGACAGGCCACGGCCAGGAAGATGACATTGAAAAGCTGGAGCAGCTGGCTGAGAGCATCAAGGACACGGCTCTGTGCGGCCTGGGCCAGACAGCGCCTAATCCTGTGCTGTCAACCCTCAGGTATTTCAGGGACGAATACGAAGCCCACATCCGGGATAAACACTGCCCCTCCCATCAATGCAAAGAGCTGCTGCATCTGGAGATCAATGACAATTGCCGCGGATGCACGGCCTGCGCCCGGGTATGCCCGGCGGGAGCCATCACCGGCGAACCCCGCAGCCGGCATGTCATTGATATGGAGAAATGCATCAAATGTGATTCCTGCATAGAAAAATGCCGCTTTGACGCCATCATCAAAGTTTGACGGGAGGGAAAAGCAGATGAACGATATGATCACACTCACCATTGACGGTTTGGAGGTTGAGGTGCCGCAGGGTTCCACCGTGCTGGATGCCGCACGCAAAGCCAATGTCCGTATTCCAACGCTGTGTTTTTTAGAAGAAATCAACGAAATTGGTGCCTGCCGTATGTGCGTTGTGGAAACAGGTGCCAGGACCTTGCAGGCGGCCTGCGTCCTGCCGGCCACCCAGGGTATGGAGGTGAAGACCAACACCCGCCGGGTTCGCCATGCCCGCAAGACGGTGCTGGAACTGATCCTCAGCAACCATGACAAGAAGTGCCTTTCCTGTATCCGCAGCCAGAACTGCGAACTGCAGCGGCTGGCGCTTGAACTCGAAGTGAGCGATGACAATGCTTTTGCCGGTGAGCGCAAGGAGTATCCGCTCGATGACCTTTCACCCAGCATTGTGCGCGACAACAACAAGTGTATCAACTGCCGCCGCTGTATATCCACCTGCTACAAAACACAGGCGGTAGGCGTAATTGGCGCCATTGACCGGGGCTTTGAAACATCCATAGAAACCGCATGGGATACGCCCCTGTCAGATACGGCTTGCATTGGATGTGGGCAGTGCATCAATGCTTGCCCTGTGGGAGCGCTTCGTGAGAAAGAGGAATCTCCGGAAGTATGGAAACTGCTGCACGACCCGGAAAAGCATGTGGTGGTGCAGACTGCGCCCGCAGTGCGTGCGGCCTTGGGGGAGGAGTTCGGCATGCCCATGGGCACCAATGTCACAGGCAAGATGGTGGCGGCCCTTAAGCGCCTTGGCTTTGACCAGGTGTTTGACACCGACTTTGCCGCGGACCTCACCATCATGGAAGAGGCGACGGAGCTTATAGGCCGCGTAAAAAATAACGGCGTATTGCCCATGATCACCTCCTGCTCTCCCGGCTGGGTCAACTATTGTGAGACTTTCTACCCCGACTTCATCCCCAACCTTTCCTCCTGCAAATCTCCCCACGAGATGATGGGAGCAGTTGTCAAATCCTATTACGCCGAGAAGATGGGCATCCTGCCCAAGGACCTGGCCGTAGTATCCGTGATGCCTTGCACGGCCAAAAAAATCGAGGCAGATCGGGAGGAATTGGCTGCCAATGGATATCCTGATGTGGATGCGGTGATCACCACGCGCGAACTGGCCCGGATGATCAAATCAAACGGCATCAACTTCCTGAACCTTGAGAATGAGGATTTTGACAGCCTCCTTGGCGACAGCACGGGTGCCGCAGCCATCTTTGGCGCAACCGGCGGGGTGATGGAGGCAGCGCTGCGAACTGCTTATGAAGCCATCACCGGCGAAACCCTTCACGCCCTTGATTTTCATGATGTGCGCGGCCTTGAAGCCGTGAAGGAAGCGGATGTGAAAATCGGGAACTTTACCCTGAGGGTCGCGGTGGCTCATGGCACGGCCAACGCGAAAACTTTGCTTGACTCCATCCGTAAGGGCGAAAAAGCCTATGATTTTATTGAGATTATGGGATGCCCCGGCGGCTGCGTGAATGGCGGTGGGCAGCCCATTGTCTCCGCTGAGGAGCGCTTGCGGCATGACCCCAGGGTATACCGGGCCAAAGCGCTCTATGCTGCGGATACCGGCATGACCTATCGCAAGAGCCACGAAAACCCCGGCGTCAAGCGCATTTACGAGGAGTACCTGGGCGAGCCCAACAGCCCCAAAGCCCACCAGCTGCTGCATACGCACTACATACCCCGGAGCAAGTATAAGCACAAGGAAAAGAATGTCTCCTGACGCAGAAAGAAGAGCCGAAAGCGCTATGATAAAAAGAACTTTTGCGATTCTGTTGAATATGGTGCTGATCACAACAGCGCTGGGTGTTTTTGCTCAGGGAATGCCCGTGCGGGTTGCAGCCCTCAAGGGTCCCACTGCCATGGGGCTGGTGAAGTTGATGGCGGACAATGCCGAGACGGGAGCCTATGAGGTTACCCTGGCCGCCAGCCCCGATGTTCTGGTGCCAGCCCTGGCCAAGGGTGAGGTGGACATCGCCTGCCTGCCGGTAAACCTGGCTGCCATTCTCTACCAAAACACCGGGGGAGCCATCCGCGTCATCAACATCAACACCCTGGGGGTCATTTACATCCTGGAAAAAGGCGGGGATGTACAGAAGCTTGGGGACCTGGCCGGCCGCACGTTATACGCAAGCGGAAAGGCTTCAACACCCGAATATGCCCTTGCCTATCTGCTTGAAAAAGCGGGGGTGAAAGGCGTGAAAGTGGAGTGGAAGGCTGAACACAGCGAAGCCCTGGCCGCCTTCCTGGGCGCCCCCAACAGCCTTGCCATGCTGCCCCAGCCCTTTGTGACGGTGGCGCAAACGAAAAACGAACAGATCAGGATCGCTCTGGACTTAACCCGGGAATGGGAGGCTGTGACAGGGGACACCATGGTTACGGGAGTCACCGTTGCCCGCCAGGATTTTCTGGATAACAACCCGGAAGCAGCGGCCAGATTCCTCAGCGACCATCGGGCATCGGCTGCTTATGTGAGCACCAATGTGAGGGCGGCAGCGGCACTAACTGGTGAATATGGGATTGTGGACGCGCAGGTGGCCCTGAAAGCTTTGCCCTACTGCAACATCACCAGCATGGAAGGGGACGCGATGAAAAATGCGCTTGTCCCTTTTTACCGGATGCTTTTTGTTCAGAACCCCTTATCTGTAGGCGGGAAAATTCCGGATGATGCGTTCTATTTCAAACCCTAGAGACGGAATGCCTAAAAGCAGGGTGGCTTTGGCCGCTGTCTTTTGGCTTGCTTTCTGGCAGATTCTGGCCATGGCGCTTGGGCAGGAATACCTTCTGGCTTCCCCCCTGAGGGTACTGGGGAGTTTGATAAAATTACTGGTGGAGCCCACAACCTGGCTGGCGTCTCTCCGCTCAGGGGGACGCATCCTGCTAGGCTTCCTGGGGGCGGCAGCCTTTGGCGCTGCCCTTGCTTTCTTGAGCGCCAGATATGCTTGGGTCAGGGATTTCACAGCACCGCTCATTTCCTCCGCTCGCTCGGTGCCGGTAGCCAGTTTTGTGATTTTGGCCATTATTTTGGTATCAAGCCGCTGGCTCTCCACCCTGGTTGCCTTCGTGATTGGGTTCCCATTGATATTTGGCAATGTCACAGAGGGCATGAGGCGCAGAGACAGTAAGCTTCAGGAGGTAACCCAGGTGTTTGGGGTGCCGGTGATCAGGAGGCTTTTATATATTGATCTGCCCCAGGTACTCCCATATTTCAAATCCGGTGCCATCAACGCCATGGGCCTGTGCTGGAAAAGCGGCATCGCGGCGGAACTTATCGGCATCCCTGACGGTACCATTGGTGAAAGGCTCTATGTCGTGAAGGTGAACCTGTATACGGCTGAGCTGTTTGCCTGGACGGCAATTATCGTGGTACTTGGCGCACTTTCCAGCCGGCTCATAGCGTGCTTGTCTGACGCGGCTGCACATGCCCTGGAGAAACAATAAATGTTATCGCTCTACAAGGTGACAAAACGATATGGTCCCCAGACTGTGTTCTCAAACTTCAGCCTGGATATCCCGTCCGGGGCACGGATAAGCCTGATGGGAGCTTCCGGCTGCGGCAAGACGACCGCGTTGAGGCTATTAGCAGGCCTTGAGGAACCGGATGCCGGGCAGGCCAAAAGAGAGGGAACAATCAGCCTTGTGTTTCAGGAGGACCGCTTGCTCAATGCCCTGACACCAATGGGAAACCTGCGCCTGGTGGCCGGCAGGGGCACATCCGGCTGGCTGGAAAACCTTCTTGTCCGTCTGGGCCTTGAGCATAGCTTGGGCAAATCTGTAAGTGAACTTTCCGGCGGCATGAAGCGCCGAGTGGCCATCGCCAGGGCGCTGGCGGTCAACTATGATGCCATCTTGCTGGATGAACCATTTAGAGGCCTTGACCCTGATGCGCGAAAAAGTTCTGCTCAGGTTATCCTGGAGGAGGCCCAAGGCAAAACCATCCTGCTGGTCACCCATGACCTGGCAGAGGCAGGGCTTATGGGAACTGATGTGGTACGGTTGTGACGATGAACCGATCTGCGTGGTTCTTTCCGGCAGTCTGAATATTTCGAACTGTCCTGTACCGATCTTTCCAATGAAAGCTATGCCCCCTTTTCTGCCAATGCCATCGCCAAATCACCGGGGGAGCGTAGGATGGCCGGGGGAAAAATTCCCCACCATACGCCTTCAGAAGCATTTCTGCAGAGGCACGCCCGGGGACTGGTATCGCGCAGCCAGAAAAATCAAATTTGCTGAGGGCAGCAAATCCATCGTGAACGCGCAAATGGTTGGAGACACGGGCCCTCAGATGAAAACGGCTGGCTACGGCCGTCATCATCAAGGTCAAGACGGATGTATCTGTTTAATTCCATGTGTAAGATGACCAGGTGGAATACCGGGATGCTTCAACCCTGTGGGAAAACTGACGGGGAGACAGCCGCAGTTATCAGCCGGGAAACCCCGCCGGGTGAGAATGCTGTTGTCAATGGATCCGCCGGAAAAAACCTGGTTAACCCTTCCCGCTTGATAACTGGTGTTTCACACTGCTGGGGTGGCGGCGCCAGCATCGGTAAGGCTTTCAGTTCCAGGAGGCTGAAAGCCATCGCATTCCATGGCACCTAAGATATAGAATTGCTGGGCCCAGGAAGGTTCATGCGCTGTACGAATATGTTATGAATGGCTTGATTGGTTCCAACTACAACCAGTGGTGTCCAATGTGCCGCAATCCTGGCCAGCATATGACGCTTCGCGACCGCGCTGGCATGGGGATCCTGGCCAGACATGGGGCGCGCGGATGGCGGACCCATTGATACGGGCGAATTACCTCCCGGGCAACTCACTCTGGTTGGGTATCGGGGCATGAATTCCGCGCCTGTTCACGGCGATATTACGGAAAAATACACAGTGAAGATGACGGGTTGTACGATGTGTCCTATCCGCTGCTACGCTTCCGCGGGCATTCCTTACATTCAGAGGCACATTGGTATCTCCGGTTCCCATGCCAAAACTAGCCTATGAAATCGAGGCATGGCAAACCCCGCTGCGGATTACATTGATACGAGAGTTGAAGGGATCGGCGTGTTGGCGGGGCGGATATGCGGCGATGAACGATGTGCAGGGCTTTTGGGACACCCCCTGGGTGGTGCAGGCTATCAGGACCCTTCAGTATGCGAGACTGGATGCCCTTGTCCAGGTCTATGACAGAATGCGTGCTGGGGCAACTGCTGTCCGTTTAGACCTAAAGCTTTATCCGGGGCATCCCATTCAAGATACTGACGGGCAGCATGCCCCTCTGGCGCAGCGAGGACGAATTGCTGGGCGTAGCATCGCGCACAAAATTGGACGAAGCGTACCGGGACATCCGTATCATCAGCACTTCCAACGGCGCAGGAGGATTTTTTATCGCTGGAGTCCCTCATAGAATCCTAAGTTCAATCGTTTTGCGTGATGGACGATTTGTTTCTGACAATAGCCTATAAAAAGGCTGGGAGCACGCGTCCGGGGGATTGCGTTTATCCCGGCATATTGTTATGATACTCAGCGAGGAACGAACGCTGGGAGTATAACCTGAGTACATGTTCAACATTGGATTTTCTGAGCTGATTATGATTCTGCTGGTGGCATTTGTCATCGTAGGACCAAAGGATCTGCCCAAAGTTGCCCGGTCGCTGGGACGCACCGTTCGTTCTATCCGAAAGATGTTTGACGAATTCAAGGACGAGGCGGGGCTTGACGATACAATCAATGAATTCAAGGACATACAGCGGGATATCAACACAACGATTCATGAAGTCGACCCCAGAAAGGACATTCAGGACGTGAAAACCGACACGCAGAAAGCACTGCGCGAGGCAGAACAGTCCACGATTGGCAAGAAGACCCCCATCAGGGGAAAGGACTAAGGAGGCAGTTACATGCGCATTGGAGTAACGGAAATTCTATTGATTCTCATTCTGGCACTGGTTGTATTTGGCGGCGGCAAGCTTGCGGGTGTGGGCAAATCCCTGGGCCAGAGCATCCGGGAGTTTAAAAAAGAGGTGAAGACTTCTGGTGAAGAAGATACTTCAACAGATAACGAGCCAGAATCCCAAGAACCCCCAAAAGCCTAAGCTGTCCAGGCTTATGACACAAACACAGGAGAAACAGCCCCTGATTGCACACATAAAAGCGTTGCGCACTGCGCTGATTATTGCTGTTGCCGCCACCGCTGCTGCTTTTGTGGTGCTGTTTTATGTCTTCAGGGAGCCCCTGATTGACTTTGTGCTGGCGCCTGTGCGCCTGCGGGGTATTGAGGTGATCGCCACCGCCGTGTCTGAAGCGCTGATGATGCAGTTCAAAACCTGTCTGGTGGCGGCCTTGGTCGTCGCCATGCCCGTCATCATCTGGCAAATCTGGTCTTTTGTGGCCCCCGCATTGTTTCCCAATGAGAAGCGGACATTCGTGGTAATTTTTGCAGCCACATTGTTGCTGTTTATCGCCGGCGTGGTGTTTTGTTACCTTTATGTCTTTCCGCTCACCATTAATCTTTTCTGGGAGGCTTCAGAGGGCGTGGCCACGGCGATGTGGTCGGTGGAAGCATACTTTTCCTTTGTGTTGTCTTTTGTGTTGCCATTCGGCCTGATGTTTGACCTGCCGGTAGTTGTCTATATGCTTGCCAGGCGCGGCAAAGTCAGCTACCGGGGCATGGCCAAAAATCGTAAATTTTTCATTTTGGGCATCGCTGCCATTGCCGCGATCTTAACCCCACCTGATGCGGTGAGCCAGATGATGCTGATGGTACCGATGATTCTGCTGTACGAAATTTCCGCCCAGACAACACGCTTTGTGAAGAAAAAAGAGGTTGTGTCCATTGCAGCATAAAAAGAATCCGCCCCTGGAACGGCTGCCAAACCGG
>CAYMNM010000054.1:0-13825 GCA_964391795.1 uncultured Anaerolineaceae bacterium
GGGTGACATATTCGCTGGTTACTTATGGGGATGACATAATCGCTGACTAACAACAATGGCTTGCCTTTCATCTTGACATTCGTGAGGGGTGCAAGTAAAATCATTGTTCTTGAACGCGGGCCTGTAGCGCAGTTGGGAGCGCGCTTCAATCGCACTGAAGAGGCCGGGGGTTCGAATCCCCCCAGGTCCATTCAGGCAGGTTTAACAATTTTGTTTTGAAATGGGCCCATAGCGCAGTTGGGAGCGCGTCTCAATGGCATTGAGAAGGCCGGGGGTTCGAATCCCCCTGGGTCCACTGAAAGAGCATTCAAATGAATGCTCTTTTTTTACACCCCCTCCCAAACCATGGCATGTACTTAAGTTTTTACTAAAACCGCCCAATAATTCCGATACAATCTAAAGCAGGGTAAAATCAACTAGATCATTTGCGTTATTCAGAAACTTGCTTCTGATGTAAATACCAAATTCGAGCTAAACGAGAAGATCAAAAACTGGCCAGGTAGCCAGCAATATCTTCTGCGACTTAGCATCATTCTGGAGGCTGACCTGAAAAAAATTCTATTCACTGAAACTGCCCTGCGCGACGCGCATCAAAGCTTGTTCGCCACCCGTATGCGCTTTGAAGATATGCAACCCGCTCTCGAATTAATGGATCAAGCCGGCTATGCCGCGCTGGAATGCTGGGGTGGAGCAACCTTTGATGTATGCTTGAAATTCCTCAATGAAGACCCCTGGGAACGGTTGGACAAGATCCGCAAAGCCGTCAAGAACACCAAGCTGCAGATGCTGCTACGCGGGCAGAATTTGTTGGGCTACAACAACTACCCGGACGACATCGTTGAGATGTTTGTTGCCAAATCCATCGAACATGGCATCGATATCATCAGGTTATTCGATGCCCTCAACGACGTCCGTAACCTGGAAGTTTCCATTAAAGCCATCAAAAAGTATGGCGGACACGCCCAGGGAGCGATTTGCTACACCACTGGGCCAATTTACGACATCCAGTATTTCGTAAACCTGGCAAAAACGATGCAATCCATGGGGGTCGACACACTGTGCATCAAAGACATGGCGGGCATCCTGACGCCAAAAAATGCTTACGACCTGGTCGCGGAAATCAAGCGCGAATGTGAATTGCCCTTAGCTGTGCACACCCACTCGACCAGCGGCACCGCCACCATGTCGCTGCTCAAGGCCATCGAAGCCGGCTGCGACAGCATCGATACCGCTATCTCACCCCTCTCCAGCGGCACCTCCCAGGCACCAACTGAAACTATGCATACAATTTTGCATGAGTTCGGTTACGACACCGGTTTGAATCTGCCAGTTTTGAATAAGTTAGCTGAGCACTTCAAGAAGACGAAGTCCATTTACCAGGCCAATAAGATGCTCAAGCCCAAGGTCTACGAGGTGGACCCTCAAATTCTGGAAACTCAAATTCCCGGGGGCATGTACTCCAACCTTCTGGAGCAACTGCGCTTATCAGAAATGGAAGACCGCATTGGCGAGGTGCTACAGGAAGTCAAGCAAGTGCGTTCCGAGGTGGGCTACCCACCCCTGGTCACACCCATGTCGCAAATTGTGGCCGCCCAGGCTGTTGCCAATATTATTTCCGGCGAACGCTATCTGGTGATCCCCAACGAGATGCGCGATTATCTCAAAGGCTTCTACGGACAGGCTCCGGGTAAGATTTCGGAAAAAATACTCGCTGACGTCCTGATGGGTGATGAAGTGTTGACTGTACGACCTGCCGATTTGCTCAAGCCGCGCTATGAAGAAGCTCGCAGAGAAATTGGTGCGCTTGCCCACAAGCCTGAAGACGTGCTTAGCTATGCCATATTCCCGGATTCCACCCGTAAGTACCTGCAGGGCAAGGAAACCCCAGAAAACGTCGCAGTATCCTAAGCCAGGCTCTCGGGCTGCTTCTAACAATTTGATATCACAAAACACAAGACACCCTTTGAGAGGGTGTCTTTACTTAAAATTGAGTTGTGTATGATGCTACCCAAGCAAAGGGTTGTTGTTCTAAAGGCTTGGATGTCCTGCCGCCGGCAGAACGAAGTTTAGGTGTCTCAGCCACCTGTATCGAGTATTGTCTGCTCAACAAGTTTTGTGTAGGCAGGTAATTCTATCTGGTTCTCTTCCAGTAACCTTGCGGTTTTGGCTTTATCAGTTGTGTAAATCTCAAGACGTGCAGGTTCCATCAGTATGCTGGTTGTAATCTCATTGCCGAGGTCTGCCAATTTGGCTTTCACCATTTCACGGAATTCACGCATGGCATGGCGGGTGACTTCAGTCGGCACCACGGTGATGATTTTGAGCAATTCAGTGTCTGAAACAAAGGGCTTGAGGTCTTCTATTGATCCGTTGGCAAGGTAAACGTCAACCCTTAGCGCGTCATCGCTTTTTACCAACATGCCGGTATATTTTTCAGGAAGCTTTTCATCCAGTGCTTTTTCTAACTCGTAAGCCTCCTTTTGAAGCAGGTTTAACTTTGCCTGAGCTGTTGCGGCGATTTGAATTTTTGTCAATGGCGCGCCATCTGTCTGAGCTGGGGCGACTGTGCAAGCACCAAGCACAAACACGCTCAGCAAAAGAGCTATGATGTAAAAATTTCTTTTTTGCATCTTCCCATCCTTTATTTGAGAATGTGACTAAAGTAGTCGTAATTCTAACAAGAGAATTGATCATTCAAAATAGGGATACAATCTTCTACCATCGTTTGCTTAGTCTGATTCTTAACACCCAAAACAACAGGTTTAGGATTCAGATTAGAATGGGATTGGGTTTGAATCTCTATAATTCAATCCAAAGGTGGCAATAAAATGAAAAATTTTTCCTGGCAAGTATTTGTTCTCACCATTCTGATACCTATTTCGCTTCTTGCCTGTACCGTTAATCCGATTGCCCAAAACCAGCCATTCACTGAAATTGGCCTGGAAGAAGCGCTTATCCAATACCCACAGCTAATGGTAGAAGCCTACCCTTACGACCCCTCAAAATCACATGAGGGACGCAATTTCACACCTCTTGGGATGAGCCTTCAAGAAGTGATGGCCAAGCGGGCAGCCGAACGTGAAAAACCTTTCCCCCGGAAAGACTATGTTCTGGGGGATAAAGTCCTTGGCTACTCCTATGGCGGGTTTCCCGGAAGAGGTGAAGTGTTGGTTCAACTGGATGGTAAAACCATCTTCAAAGCAGCTTATGGCGACGACGCGCCCATCAACCCAGTCGGAGGTTTATGGGCGCTTGACGATAAATGGATTCTCGAACTCATCCATATCAAAACCCGCAACGAGGACAACACAATTTATACTGAGACCCGCGGGGATATCATCATCGATCGTCAATCCATGAATAAGACTTTTGGATATGACGAGAGCTTTGGCTTCCAAATCATGGCTGGGAAGCCTTTCTACTTTTACAAGAAAGATGGCCGGGTTGGTATTAATTTTGGCGGTCAACACTTTAAGACAAATTTCAATGAAGTGCCGCACTATGCCTGCTGCAGCGGTGCTGCAGCAAATCCATTCCACTACCAAAATATGGTCAGCTTCTTTGCCACCAGCGATGAGGGACATTATTACACCGAAATCGGTGTCTACCCGTGAGCCCAGCGGCGCAATTATGCTATAATCTTCGGGCAAACACGACAGCAGACCATCAGCCATCCGTCAGAGAGCAGCCGCCAGGTGCAAGGCTGCCAGCGCCGCCGGAGCGCGTAAGGCTCTACTCAACTGCTTCTCCTCCGGGAGCGTGGCCGCGGTGAGGCCCTTCA
Organism: uncultured Anaerolineaceae bacterium; assembly: GCA_964391795.1. Taxonomy (GTDB): domain Bacteria; phylum Chloroflexota; class Anaerolineae; order Anaerolineales; family Anaerolineaceae; genus Mesolinea. The sequence continues at coordinate 3,782 of CAYMNM010000054.1, forward strand.
GCCGCGGACGGATGGAACCGTTAGCGTCCCCACGAGCGCCCAGGCTTGTCCTGGGAAGCAGGGTGGTACCGCGAGAATCTCTCGTCCCTGCATAGCAGGGATTTTTTATTTAACAGGAGCATTCATGTTTGACCCAACTGCAATACCAATGTACAAACCAGAAGAAATCGAACCCAAGTGGCAAGCCCGCTGGGAAGCCGACAAGCTTTACGAACCCTGGAGAGATCCAGATAAGACCAAGTTTTACGCGTTGACGATGCTGCCTTACACCTCCGGTGACCTGCACATCGGCCACTGGTATGCCATGGCTCCCTCAGATGCGCGCGCGCGTTTCAAGCGCATGCAGGGCTACAACGTCTTCTTCCCAATTGGCTTCGATGCCTTTGGTCTGCCTGCGGAAAACGCTGCTATCAAGAACAAAACCCACCCCAAAACCTGGACCTATAACAATGTGGACCGTATGCGCAAGCAACTCAAAACCATGGGCAATTCTTTCGACTGGCGCAGTGAGGTTGTAACCGCTGACCCAAAGTATTATCGTTGGACCCAGTGGTGGTTTCAACAATTTTTTAAACACAATCTGGCTTACCAAAAGTTTGCCCCAGTGGACTTCTGCCCATCCTGCAACACTACCCTTGCCCGTGAGCAAGTAAAAGGTGAGGAGCGGCTTTGTGATCGTTGTGGCACACCAGTCATCAAGAAAAACCTGAATCAATGGTTCTTTAGAGCTTCTGACTATTCTGAAGAACTCCTGTGCTTTGATAGTATCGATTGGCCCGAGTTTATCCGCACCCTGCAGACCAAATGGATTGGCAAAAGTGAAGGCGCAGCAGTTGTATTCCATACTGAAGGGGGTGATGAACTGGAAGTTTTCACCACCCGGCCAGACACGCTTTGGGGCGCCACCTTCATGGTGCTTTCACCCGAGCACCCTCTGGTTGACAAGCTGACCACTGAGGCTCAGCTTGAGATGGTACGAGCCTATCGCGAACAAGCCGCGCGCCAATCGGATATCCAACGCGAAGCGCTTGACCGCGAAAAGACAGGTGTCTTTACAGGTTCTTATGCAGTAAACCCGGCTTCCGGTCAGCATATCCCGATCTGGATTGCTGATTATGTACTGATGACTTACGGCACAGGCGCCATTATGGCCGTGCCAGCGCACGATCAGCGCGATTTTGACTTTGCCCGCAAGTTTAACCTGCCGATCAAGGTTGTCATTCAACCTGAGGGCGCAGAAGTTATCAACGCCGATGACCTGACAGAAGCTGTCGAAGCCCACGGTATGATGGTCAATTCTGGACCGCTTACTGGCACACCAGGGGAGTTAAGTTTTACCAAAGCGGTTGAATTTGCTGAAGGCAAAGGCTTTGGCCACCGCTCGATAAACTATCGTTTTCATGACTGGCTGATCAGCCGTCAGCGTTATTGGGGCGCGCCCATCCCGGTGATTTACTGCTCACATTGTGGGACCGTTTTGGTACCTGAAGAACAACTGCCTGTTGTGCTGCCAGATGATATTGAGTGGAGTAAAAAAGGCGAGAATCCGCTGGTGACCCACCCCACCTGGAAGCACACTACCTGCCCCAAATGCGGTGGTTCAGCCGAACGTGAAACTGACACCATGGATACCTTCATGTGCTCCAGCTGGTACCATCTGCGCTACCTCAGCCCGGATTATGAGACCCACCCCTTTGACCCCGAGCAGGGCAACTTCTGGCTGCCAGTGGATACCTACACTGGCGGCAGCGAGCATGCCACCATGCATCTCATCTACACCCGCTTCTTCCACAAGGCAGCTCGTGATTGCGGTATCCTCAAGGGAGACGAGCCCATGCTTCAGCTGCGCAACCAGGGGATGGTTTTGGGTGAAGATGGCGAAAAAATGAGCAAAAGCCGCGGCAACGTGGTCAACCCGGATGCCCTGGTGCAAAAATACGGGGCGGATACGGTACGAGCCTATTTGATTTTCTTCTCCCGTTGGGATCAGGGTGGTCCATGGTCTTACACCGGTATCGAAGGTAATGCCCGCTGGCTGCGCCGGGTTTGGTCCATGTTCCTGGAACCGGAAACTACTAACGCTGATGCCAGCGTGCTGAGAGCATTGCGCAGAAAAACCTATCAGACACTGCGTTCTTTAAGTTTTGATTATGAAAATTTTGAGTTCAATACCATCGTCTCAGGGTTGATGGAACTACTCAATGTGATGGCCCGTGCCAAGGCTGCAGGTTCTTTCGGCACTCAGGAGTGGGACGAGTGCGTGGATGTGTATCTGCGTATGTTAGCGCCAGTCTGCCCGCACATTGCCGAAGAGGTTTGGGAGCGTTTAGGCAAGCCTTATTCCATCCATAAGCAAGCCTGGCCCAAGGTGGATGAAGAAGCAGCCAGGGACGAAGAGATCACTCTGATTGTTCAGGTTAATGGCAAACTGCGTGACCGCATCATGGTTTCGCCTGAAATTACAAAAGAGGAAATGCAGACCGTTGCGCTGGCTTCAGAAGCTGTCCAAGGTGAACTTGCCGGCCGTGAGCCTAAAAAGGTCATCGTGGTACCGGGCAAATTGGTGAATGTGGTGGTTTAAAAAGCTTAGATAATCTGGCCGCCAGAGCTAATCAATTCTTGTTGGGCTTTTGCATATCCTTCCGAACTGATAGCTTTGGTGGCTTCGTTTAAGACAGCAACTCTAAACCCCAGTGAGAGAGCGTCCATCGCCGTGTAAAAAACACAGTAATCCGCTGCCAAGCCGCAGACGTGCACCGCTTCCATCCCAAGGCCCTTGAGGTATCCTTCTAAGCCGGTAGGTTTTTTATGCCCGTTGTCAAAAAAAGCGCTATAGCTGTCTATGAGGGGGTCCATTCCCTTGCGGAAAATAGAGGCAATTTTTTCTTGGTCCAGTTCCGCGCTCAATTCAGCCCCGAGGCTACCTTGCACACAATGATCTGGCCAGAGAACCTGCGGTAAAGCGTCTAATTCAGCCAAGTCAAAAGCTTTCATACCAGGGTGTTTAGAGGCAAAGGAACCATGGTTCTTTGGGTGCCAATCTTGGGATGCAACCACGAGATCATAAGAACCCTGTAGTTGATTAATTATCGGGATAATTACATCCCCATCGGCCACGGCCAGTGACCCTCCGGGTAAAAAATCGTATTGCAAATCGATAATCAAAAGGGCTGTTTTCATGAACACATTATACCGGAAGCAAAAGATGAAGTTGAATACCACTCTTAACCCAAGATCAATTGATGACTGGTCTTTGCCCTAAAAAATTGCGTACAAGCAGACAAAAAATCGGGCTCTTAAATTACGGTATACTTTTTTGGCAACACAAATCTAAATTTAAAGTCTATCCAGACATAAACAACAATCCGACACGAGCCTTGGCTCTCAACAGGAGGTGGCATGAAAACAGTCGTTGCCGGAGCATTGGGGGAATGCGTCCACGTAGCAGGAATTAGTAGTTTTTTAAGATTGGCAGAACAATTAGGATGGCGGACTATCTTTTTAGGCCCCGCTGTCTCACCTGAGAACCTTATCAAGGCAGCCAAAAAAGAAAATGCCGATTTGGTTGGGGTTTCTTATCGGCTTACACCTGAAAATGGTGAACGCCTTTTGGCAGAATTTGCTGAGCAAGCTGACGAGTTGCATCAGAAAGGGGTTCGTTTTCTCTTCGGAGGCACACCACCAGTAGCAGAGAAAGCCCGGCAATTGCCTGGATTTTTCGATGGAGTTTACGACGGCAGTGAAGAACCCGAAATCTTGATGGCATATTTACGTGGCGGTTCTGCAGCTATGCAAGAATCAGTCATCTATCCACAAACACTACTTGAACGCATTCAGCAAAAAGCCCCTTTCCCTATTTTGAGGCATCATTTTGGCTTGCCAACAATGGAAAAGACAATTCAAGGCATAGAACAAATTGCTGAAGCCAAAGCCCTGGATGTCATCTCCCTCGGCATAGATCAGGATGCCCAGGCAAATTTTTTCCGCCCTGAACGTCAAAACCCACGTACCACCGGAGCCGGCGGCGTGCCTGTCCGCAGCGCAGAGGACTACAAAGCTTTGTACGCGGCTTCCAGGCGAGGCAATTTCCCACTGCTGCGCACTTACTCTGGCACGGATGATTTCATTCAATTGGCCAAAATGTACGTTGAAACCATCAATATCGCCTGGTGCGCCATACCGCTATTCTGGTTCAATCTCATGGATGGGCGCGGCCCGCTGACCGTTGAAGAATCTATTGTTGAACATCAAAAAGTAATGCGCTGGTACGGTGAAAGGAAGATCCCTGTTGAATTGAACGAACCCCATCACTGGGGCATGCGCGACGCTTCGGATACAGTTTTTGTCACCTCAGCCTTCCTTTCTGCATGGAACGCCAAAGCTATGGGCGTAAAGGATTACATCGCTCAGATGATGTTCAATAGCCCGGCAGCACTTGCCGGCAACATGGATCTGGCTAGGATGCTGGCCATCCTCGAACTTGTAGAACCGCTTGAAGATGAGAATTTCCGCGTCCTACGTCAGACTCGCACAGGTTTGCTTTCATACCCCCTGGAACCAAATGCTGCCCGGGCACATCTGGCTTCAAGTATCTATCTACAAATGACGCTTAAACCGCAGATAATCCACATCGTGGGGCACACAGAAGCCGACCATGCCGCTACAGGCGAGGATGTTATTGAGGCTTCACTCATGGCCAAGTATGCTATTAGGAACGCTCTCAACGACAATTTGGACATCAGTAAAGACCTGGTCATAAGAAATCGGGTGGATAAACTAAAAGCTGAAGTCAAACTAACTTTACAGGCTATCCGTAATCTTGCGGATAAAAGTGTGCGGGATGCTTACACCGACCCTGCCACCTTGTCCAAAGCAGTTGAGTTGGGCATTTTGGATGCCCCACAATTAAAAAACAATCCCTTCGCGCCGGGGCTCAGCCGTACGGCAATTCTAAATGGCGCTTCCATTGAAATCGATAATAATGGAAGACCGATTAACGAAAATCAGCGTCTGGCTAGATATTTGGAGAAGAAAAATGACTGAAGATATGAAAATCACGGTAATTGGAGCTGGTAATGGCGGTAAAGCCATGGCAGCGCACATGGCATTGCTCGGTAAAGATGTAACCCTTTGCAATCGCACTTTCGAGCATATTTCTGTTATCGCTGAACGTGGTGGAATCGACCTCGACTATCCAGGCGGTATTTCTGGTTTTGGAAAACTTGCCAAAATCACAGATAGGATTGAAGAAGGTCTCAAAGAAAGCAAAATGATCATGGTGGTAGTGCCTTCCACAGGCCACAGGGATGTTGCCATAGCCGCTGCACCTTATCTTAGAGATGATCATATTGTGGTTTTACACCCAGGCCGCACAGGGGGAGCTTTGGAATTTGGCGCTACGCTCAAACAGGAAGGTTGTAAAACCAACCCCATCATCGCTGAAGCGGAAACTTTCATCTTTGCCAGCCGTTCAGAAGGCCCAAGTGAAGCCCGGCTATTCCGCATCAAAGAATCCGTACCGATTGCTGCCTTGCCAGCAAACCGCACCAAGGAAGTGTTGGATGCTATCCACACTGTTTATCCGCAATACATTAATGGGGGTAACGTCCTCAAGACAGGTCTGAACAATATGGGCGCCATCTTCCATCCCGCCCTGGCCATGCTTAATACAGGTTGGATTGAAGCCAGGCATGGAGAATTTGAGTTCTACGTGGATGGCGTTACGCCTTCTGTTGCCAAGGTTCTGGAAGTGCTTGATCGTGAGCGCGTCACTGTGGCCTCTGCACTGGGTCTGAGAGCGCGCACCGGCCTTGAATGGCTGGAACTCGCCTATGACGCCAAGGGAGAAACCTTATATGAAGCCATGCACAATCAAAGCGGATACTATGGTATTAAGGCCCCGCCAACCATGAACCACCGCTATATTACTGAGGAAATTCCCATGAGCCTGGTGCCGATTGCTTCATTGGGCGCACGTTATGGAGTCTCCGTGCGTGGTATCGACAGCATTATACGTTTGGCCTGCATCATGCATAACACGGATTACTGGCGCAAGGGGCGGACAGTCGAAAAGCTTGGAATCAGTGAAATGAGTATTGGAGAGTTGACCCAGTTTGTAGAAACTGGTGAGAGAGATTAATCCCTCCTGCTAAATTCAAGCCCTTGGCCAACAGGGGCTTTTTTTTATGAATTCAAGTGTGAAAAGGGAATGAAGGTTTCAATCAAATATGCCGTTTGCCGGTAATCGAATTCACCGTCACCCTGATCACTTCCACACGTGAGGTGGATTGGGGGTCAAAGTCCCAATCTTTTTTGCCCGTCTGATGCCGCATAATACACAGCAGACCATGCTCTTTGCCCTCAAAACCAGAGACAATCTCTGCCTTGCCAAAAGCAATCACGCTTTCATATTTTTGAGAATAATTGCAGGCCCGCGGTCCGCTAATCAACCCACTGGCACTGTCTGCCTCAAAACAAACCGAGGGGTTTGTGCGCAGGATATCCAGCTTGTAACCTTCTTTAGCGCAGTGCATGAATAAACTCAATTTACCACCCTTGTACTCATACCCAAAATTTAACGGGACTACGTAAGGTTGATTGTTCTTATCCACCATGGCAAGGTGACATATCTGGCTGTGGTCAAGCACACTCAATATATCTTCAATGCGTTCAATATTTCGGTCCAGCCGTCTCATCTTACAACTCCCACTATCGATTTCTAATACCTTGATCAATTCTATCTGGAAAAAGCAGTTGTCAGGAAATCTTTTGTAAGATTCTATTTCGTGGATGGTGAGTTCTATTTACCTTTGGTTTTTTCCAACCTTTCAGCAAGGTCCTGAACCTTTTTGCTTGGGCGCTTGAATGTGTGCCGAAGATGTGTTAAAGCCAAAGCAGGGCGCAGTAAATAGAAACGCGGGGCTGAATAACGCATCACCTGGCGAATTTGCTTCCGTCGTTGCGGCGAATAACAGTGCACAGGGCAGCGAGCGCAAGTTGGCTTCTCGGGTAGGAAGATGCAGTGCTCAAGCCGATCAATGGCATAATCCCTGAGGGCTGAGCACTCCTCACACAATCCTTCATTAGTTCCATGCTTCTTATGGCAATAGAAATTTATCAAAGCGGATAGCGTGCCCGATTCCTCTTTTATCCTTGAGGCAATCTTTTCATTCTCTGTTCCAACCATCGCCCAATTTTACATTGATTTAAGCAAAAACACAGAGCTCGAGCTCTGTGTTTCAAGTGATTATTTTGTTTTTTATACCAGTCTGGCTTCCAATGTGATTGTCACTGCTTTGAGCGCAACTGACACGGGACAGCCGGTCTTGGTTTCTTCCGCGATTTGCTGGAATATCTCTGAGTCGATGCCTTCCACCTGCGCGCTGGAATCAAGATGAATCTCGCTGATTTTTGGGCCATTATCCATGGCCATTTTTACAGTTGCCACAGTTTCTATTTTGATGGGCTTGAACCCTGCCTTAGCCAGCGAACTGGAAAGTGCCATAGAATAACAACCAGCATGCGCCGCGCCTAACAGTACCTCAGGGTTGGTACCCGTGCTTTCATCAAAGCGTGAAAGAAAGGTATAGGGGCCTTCAAAACCCTCAAAACGCATGAGTCCTTTACCTCCTTTGAGGTCACCTTCCCAAACAGCATTTGCTTTTCTTAAGAGCATTTCAATCCTCCTCCTTTATTTCAGATAGCCTTATCCTATCCATTGCGCTAACAAGATTCAAGTTCTTGTAAAGCATCAATATTCGAAAAGTGGTTACAAGATAAACCATTTTTACTCCCGTAGGGTCTTGTGTAGACCATTTCATTGTTCGGATTTTTTACTCCAAATTCTGAGAATCTTCGAATATTGATGATTAGACAATTCAACCAATTTCTAACTTATAATTTCTGAGGTCTTACCCAAAAAATACCTTTTGTGATTATTGCTATCGGTTTTCAAACTAACTACCAGGTCTCAGATAAAGAATGGGTTAAACATGAAACCAGTCATTGTTTTCGGCACAACAGTAATAGCTCAGATGCTTTTCTTTGATTCTCAGGATGATCCAAATTTTACAATCGCGGCCTTTACTACTGACGCAGAGTACATAACCGGAGAATCCTTTTTAGGGCTGCCACTGATCGATTTTGACAAGATTACAGATATTTACTCCCCAAAGGAATTTGACCTAGTTGTAGCAGTTGCTGGCTCATCCGATATGCGTGGTCACATATCTTACTTTCTTCGAGCCAAAGAAAAAGGTTATTCCATCCGATATTTCGTCAGCCCACGTGCGGTTGTCACCCCAAGCACAATACTGGGTGAGAATTCTCTTGTCTTTCCGTTTGCCTACATTGGCCCTGAAGGTGAGATTGGAGAAAACGTGATCATACGTCAAAACGCTTACCTGGGACACAACATCATTATCGGCGCGCATTCATTTATTGGCGTTGGCTGTCAGGTTGGTGGGGGTTGCAAGATTGGTACACTCTCCTACCTGGCAATTGGCTCCACTATCACTGATCACGTGACTCTGGGGAGAGAAACACTGGTAGGAGCTGGCAGTGTAGTAATTCATGACACTGATCCTTTTACAACTGTTGTTGGCAATCCTGCCCGGGTTATCGGACATCATGAAGCAGAAGGAATTATGATAAAAAGGCGAGAGTAGTTTAAATACCATCATTCTTAAGATAATTGAAATTTTTTGTGATTGAGGATCATGGAAACAAAGGATCGTTTACCCAAAGTTAGCGTTAGATTCACTTCTTACCAGCACGCAAATTTTATTAGCGAAAGCATTAAGAGTGTTCTGGCTCAAGACTTTGAGGATTTTGAGATCGAACTCACAGACGATTGTTCCACAGATAATTCTGTTGAGATTATTAGAAGTTTTAATGACCCTCGCCTCCATTTAAAAGTAATGGACCACAATCGAGGTGTTGCCTCGACGGCATCAGATTCTCTTGAGCGGTGCAGGGGCGAATATACTGCTTGCATATGTTCCGATGATATATGGCTTCCAAATAAACTTAGCCAACAGGTCAACTTTCTGGACAATCATCCTGAAGTTGATGCCGTATTTACCTCAATAGAAATTATCGATGAAGAAGGCAAAGTAACAAACGATTCGATCTTCAGTAACCTATTCTCTACATCCAATAAAAGTCGCTACGAATGGCTAAGACAGTTCTTTTTTGTGGGTAACTCTCTTTGCATTCCAAGTGTATTGATGAGAACTTCAGTCTATAAAGCGCTTGGTGGTCAAAACCCAAGGCTTTCAGGCTTATCTGATTTTGATCTATGGGTCAGGTTCTCCATGACTCATGACCTTTATATCCTTCCCAAAGTCTTGACCCAATTTAGACTACGTAACAATCAAGCCAATGAGAGCGGTTATACCATCGGAAATCGTTTGAGATGTCTTCTCGAAATTCAACACATTATGAGACATTTCGCAGAAATAAATGATCTAAATCTATTTTTGAAGGTGTTTCCAGAGTCAACTAATTACGGAATACCTACTTTAGAATTGATTCCATATTTTCTTGCGCGTATTGCCATGGATACTAAGAACAACCGTCTACAACTCTTCGGTTACAATCTGCTATTCGATTATATGCAGGCTGAAGAAAACAGGATCTTATTGGAGAAAACGTTTGATTTTTACACCTCAGACCTACACGCTTATGCCAAAAGAATTGATCCTTTCAACATTCAGTTGATCGAAGATTTGCAGAGACAAAACAAATCTCTCACTGATAAATTGTCTGCGAATCCAAATGAACTAAGCCGTTTACAACTTAGCTTGGGCGAACTGGAAAAGATTATTGAAGCCAGGGATTTGGAGTTGAGAGAAAAAAATCTCCTTAAGGAAAAATACCATCAACTTGGTGGTGATACCATCTGGAAGCTGACAAGACCCCTTAGAGCTTTCCGTCTGCAAGTTAAGAATTTATTCAAAAAGTAACTTGCTGATTGGGATAATAGATAACAGGGAGGCCGCACGGCCTCCCTGTTTGATTTAGGATTATTCTGCGATGGATTAA
>CAYMNM010000055.1:0-13670 GCA_964391795.1 uncultured Anaerolineaceae bacterium
ATGACAAAAACGATAAATTTCACATTTCACATCCCCCACAGCCAAAAAGGCCAGTACCTGACCCTGCCCTTCGAGATGCCCGAAAATATCGGCAAATTTACGCTTAGCTATGATTACCCCAGGCGAGGCAGTCTTAAACAGGCAGTTGATGGCGGCAGTTTTGCTGAGCGCACGCGCCTGAACACCGTCGATCTGGGCCTGGTCGCTCCCGGCAACCGCCAGGTGGCCGCCACCGGCTCGGACAAGCAGTCCATCACCCTTTCAGAAACCTGGGCTACCCCTGGCTGCATACCCTGCAAATTACTACCCGGCACCTGGCAGATACTGGCGGGGGCCTACCGCATTGCTCCGGAAGGCGTGGATCTAAACTATACGCTCACTTTTGAAGAAAAAGAACCACGTTGGCTCACTGGCGATCTGCACACCCATACCCTGGCTTCGGATGGCAGCAAGACCGCCCTCGAACTCTGCCAGCACGCCCGCTCGCAAGGCTTGGATTTTTTGGCCATCACCGACCACAACCAGTTCGTCAAAGCTGCTTCCCTGCCCCAGCTGCCAGATTTCACCGTCATTCCGGGCGTGGAATGGACCCATTATCGCGGCCACAGCAACTTTTTGGGCCTTGAACAGCCCTACGATGAGCCTTTCTTCACCAATGATGAGAGCGAAGTGCAAAAACGTTTCCAGGATGCCAAAACCCGTGGTGCCCTGATTGTGCTCAACCACACCCATGACGATGATCTGCCCTTCTCCTTCAACACCGACCCCCTCCCTTACGACCTTTTAGAGATTTGGAACGGTCCCATGCGCATGAGCAACCTGCGGGCTGTGACTGCCTGGCAGGCAAAGCTGGCAGCTGGCCAAAAGATCCCCATGGTTTGCGGCAGCGATTACCACAAAGACGCCCTCTTTCAGATCCTGGGCGGGCCTTCCTTACGCGTTTTTTCCCAATCTGATTCCCCGGATGACATCCTGGCCGCCGTTCGACAGGGCTGTTCCTATGCCGTCTATCAGGCTGACGGCCCCACACTTGAGATGCACTGCGGTCAGACTTTGCTTGGGGGTTCGCTCGCCTGGCGCGAAGGGTTGGCGTTAAGCCTGCGCCTGGAAGGCCTGCAAGCAGGCGATGAACTGCACCTGGTAGGAAAAACCAACAGCCAGATCATATTCAAAGCCAAAAAATCAGGTGCCCTGCAAATGGATACCCCGGTTTCCGAACCTGGCTTCCTGCGCCTGGAACTCTGGCGCACGCTTTACACTGGCATTCCGGCTCTGCCGCTCTTAATATCTAATCCGATTTGGTTCGACTGATTCCATTTTGGATTATCATTCAGGCATGGAAAACACGGTTTATCCTTCAGGCAAGCAGATTCGTCTGACCAGCCTCTCCAGTTGCGCTGGCTGAGCTTCCAAGCTCGACGCGGAGACGCTGTCGCAGGTTCTGCGGCCGATCAATGGGCTCTTCCCACCGTCAGACTACCCTGACCTGATTGCAGGTTTGGATAGCCCGGACGATGCTGCCTTGTGGTCAATCAATGACCATCAGGCTTTGGTGGTGACCACGGATTTCTTCACACCGGTCGTGGATGACCCGGCTGACTACGGTGCCATCGCTGCCGCCAATGCCCTTTCGGATGTTTACGCCATGGGTGGCCTGCCTTTGCTGGCCCTTAACATTGCCTGCCTGCCCCCCGATTTGCCGCTGGAAATAAGCCAGGCAATCTTCAAGGGAGGCGCAGAAAAGATCCGTGAAGCCGGCGCGGTGTTGGCCGGCGGCCATTCCATCCAGGACAAAGAACCAAAATTTGGTTATGTTGTTGTTGGCATTGTTGAAAAAGATCAAATCATGCTTAAGGGTGGCGCCAAACCCGGCGACCAGCTCTTTCTCACCAAACCACTGGGCATGGGCGTCACTACGACCGCCCTCAAACAGGGCAAGGCTGAACCAGCGGAACTTGAAGAAGCCATCGCCTGGATGAAGCGCCTCAACCGCGCCGCGCGCGACCTGGCGGTCCATTTTGGCGCCCGGGCTTGCACGGATATCACTGGCTTTGGATTCTTTGGGCATCTTACCGAAATGGCTGAAGCTTCTGGTACGGGTTTCACAGTCAATTTTGACCAGATTCCCTTCACATCTTCCGCATACAAGTTTGCAGAGATGTGGGCTTTTGCAGGCGGTGCGTATAACAACCGCGAGTTTTTCAGTAAAAATATACAAACTTCCGCCCAGTTAAGTGAAATGGACCAGATGCTGCTTTACGATCCGCAAACATCAGGGGGTCTCCTGATTGCCCTACCAGCAGAAAACGCGTTTGATTTCCAAAATCAGGCCGCGCTCACGGGGGTTAATACCTGGTGCGTCGGCGAAATGCAATCCGTGCAAAAATACATCCTGAAATAAATAACTAAGCTTATACTTGTGCACAAATAATGAAGGCGATCGTTCGCCTTCATTTGGGGCAATTTCCTGGATTCATCACATTGATGGAATACCTTCATTAGTCTGCCACGGAAATTTCATAGTCATATTGTAGAATAGCCCCCGGCTTCCTGACCGGATGCCAAAAAATGCAATTATTAAAAGGATTTATTCGATCGTTTTGAAAAGGATTATATTTGCGCTTTGTTTCGCCTTCTTTATCGGCCTCGTCTTGATAATCTCCCCGAAACCCGTTTCCGCTATGCCTTCCACGCCCGGTCAGCTGGTTATTACCCAGCCGGACGGGTGTCAGTTCGATGCCCAACTCTGGGGGGATGAGCGTGCCAGCGGCTTTGAGACCCTCTCCGGTTACAGTATCCAAAAGGGGGCCGACGGTTGGTGGACTTACCTACTGCCAACCCAGACAAGCAATCAACCTTCTCTCTCCAGTGAGTCAACTTTCCGGGTTGGTATAGATGAAGCCCCCCAGGTTGAACTGCACCTTGAGCAGAAGTTAAAGACAGAAACTGACATTTTTCAGATCGAAACCCAGGGTCCCTAACTCAGTTCCTTGAGCCTTACAGCCCAGGAAGCTCCATTAGCCAGCGGTACTCAACCCGTATTGGCCATCCTGGGTTATTACCAGGATACACCTCCCAGTACCAACACGTCAGTCTTCCAGGATCTGATTTTTGGAAGCGGAAAAAGTGTTCGCGAATATTACAACCAGGCTTCCTACGGTCAACTGCAGTTGAACCCCGCAAGTGAAAGTTTTGGAAATTCGGCTGATGGTATTGTTGGTTGGGTCAACCTCGGTCAAACTCACCCCAACCCGGGCAACCAGGACTGGGACGCGGTTCAAACCATGGTCGCTTCAGTATTACGTGCCGCCGACCCCTATGTGAATTTCGCCGACTTCGATAAGGATGGCGATAAAGCAATTTCATCCTCCGAATTGCACATTATGCTGATCATTGCAGGTTTTGAAGCCTCATACAATGGCGGCCTTAATCAACCCAGCGTCTGGGGGCACAAATGGAGTCTGGGAAGCCTTGTTTCAGCGGATGGCGTTTCTGTTGCCTACTACGCAGGGAAAGGCTCCTACACGATGTTGGGCGAGATGATGGGAACGCATCCCTCCACCATAGGCATCATGGTTCACGAATTGGGTCACGAGTTTGGTTGGCCAGATCTCTATGGCACTGGCAGCAACGGCCTGGGCAACTGGGATGTGATGTCGTTTGGTGGCTGGAATACTGCTGAAGGCGACCTTTACGCCGGCCAAACCCCTCCTCTACCCAATGCTTATCTGCAGAAAACCTCAGGCTGGATTGACCACAACAACCCCACCCAATTGGTGCCGGCTCTCAACTTCCAGAACACCTTCATTAATCTGAGTACTTCCACCCTTAATCCCTACGCTCTGATACTGCCAGTTGATGCAGATCCCAGCCCCATTTTGGGCGAGTTTTTCATCGTCGAAAACCGGGCAAAAACAGGTTTTGATGTCAGCTTACCTGGCGCCGGTGCGCTGATTTGGCATATCAACGAAACATCCCCAAATAATAACGACCCTCAGAAGTTACGAGTTAAACTCATCCAGGCGGATGGAGCAGACCACCTCTTGAAGTCGCAAAATTTTGGCGATGCTGGCGATGCCTTTACCCCTACTTCCATAAACACCCGTTTCGGGGTGGGCACACCGCTCAGTAGTGCGTTTGCAAATGGTGAACCCAGCAACATCCTGTTAACCTTTGACTTTAGTTCTGGCTTTTCATTAAGTTCTATCGCTAGTGCTCAGCCTATGGGCGTAATGGTCAACCAGGTTATCGGCCAAACATTCATCCCACTTGAATACCCTTACGCTATCTATTTGCCACTGGCACAACGTTAGTCACTTCATTCTTAAATAACAACTACATCTCAAAAGTTGGGTTTCTCGTCCTACTTTTGGGGCCTAGTTCAAATAGAGTTAGTATTTCCACGCATGATTTTGCGCAAATTTCGGTTTCAGCCTTCAGATCAGCTTTCGTTAAGTGGACCAGGCTTCAATTGTTGGCAGTGATTGTGAATTATTTACCAAACAGTCTTCATGTTTACTGCACAAATGCTTACCTAGATGAGGGCTTTCATCGACGTCATACACAATTACTGCGCATATATAAGCTCAAAACTGATGCTTCATGAGCGAAAAAACAGATACTACAGCCTGAAATGCGAACCTTTGGGCAAGTCAGTCTTTTGGGATTATCAGTTTTACCAGTCCATCACAGTAAATAACCCCACATGTGGGGTCCAGACCCGATATTATCGGGTTCTGCAGGCAATTCAAATCTTTCTGCCTTCCTGAAGAAGCGGGAAATAATCTATGCATTTAGAGTGAAGGCGATCGTTCGTATTCATTTCGGGCAATTTCTCAAATTCATCATACTTGTTCAATACCTACACTATTCTTTCCCCGAAGTTTCACAATGATCTTGTAGAATATCCCGGAGTACACCTTCGGCTTACCGCTGCCTATTAATCATTACTAAAACGGAAGAATATATGAAAAAAGCGCTCATTTCGCTTCTATTGATGTTGCTATTTTTTAGCCTTGCACTGATTTTCACTCCGCAAGCGGTCTTTGCGATGCCCTCTGCCCCTGGGCAAATCACTTTCACCCAACCAGATGGCAGTCAGTTCAAGGCAAAAACCTGGGGAGACGAGCGCTTCAGCGGTTTTGAAACTCTGGATGGTTATAGCATTGAGCATCGGGCGAACGGTTGGTGGACCTACATGCTGCCAGAGGAGAGCAAAAAAGATCCATCACTGTGCAAACAAGAATATTGTCGCGTGGGTGTCGATAATCCCCCAGCCGTTGAACTACATTTAGACCAAAAAAACAAAGCTAAAATCATTCTGGACATGGAAATCCCTCTTGAAGCCGGAGGGGAACCTGTCCTTCAGCCGGGATTTGAAGATCTGAACCTCGCACCTGAGGCCACGACTTCAACAAGTGTTAGCACGCAACCAGTCTTGGTTATCCTTGGATACTACGATAATATGCCTCCCCGCACGGCCGCAACTGATTTTCAATCCAAGATCTTCGGTTCTACAAAAAGTGTGCGGGATTATTACGCCCAGGCATCCTACGGTAAGCTTGCCCTGGCCCCTGCCGCTGAAAGTTCTGGTGCCCAAAACGACGGTGTCGTTGGCTGGGTGAACCTTGGTAAAACCCACCCCAGTCCGAGTAACCAGGATTGGAACGCAACGCTGACAATTGTCAGTTCGGCTATCAATGCTGCCAACCCTTTTGTGAATTACGCATCCTTCGATAAAGATGGCAATAACGCTTTATCCGCTTCAGAATTACACATTGTGATAATTGTTGCAGGTTTCGAAGCCTCCTATGATGGCGGTTCGGTCCAGCCTTGTGTTTGGGGGCATAAATGGAGTCTGGGTACCCCTGTGGTTGCCGATGGAGTAAGCATCGCTTCTTCTGCAACGAAGGGCTCATACACCATGTTTGGTGAAATCATGGAAGATCATTCCTCAACGATTGGGATTATGGTGCACGAAATGGGTCATGATCTGGGATGGCCGGATCTCTACGGTACAGGCAGTGCAGGCCTGGGTACCTGGGATATTATGTCCTTTGGCGGTTGGAATACCGCGGCTGGCGATAGCTACCTGGGGCAAACACCACCCCTGCCGAATGCCTATTTGCGAAAAACCTCAGGCTGGATAGACCCCAACGACCCTACCCAACTCTTGCCAGCTTTGAACTTCCAAAACACGCCAATTGATCTATCAGTTTCAACCAACAGTCCTTTTGCCTTGATATTACCGGAGGACCCTGACCCAAACCCGCGTGTAGGTGACTTTTTTATGGTAGAAAATCGGGCATTGACTGGCTTCGACGCCAGTTTGCCGGGCGCTGGTGCGCTGGTCTGGCACATCAATGAATCTGTCTCCAGTAACAATAATCCTCTCAATATGAGGGTCAAACTTATCCAGGCTGATGGAGCGGACCACCTATTGAAGTGTGAAAATTACGGCGATCCGGGGGACGCATTCAACGCCAGCTCGATTAATACAAGCTTTGGGGTAGGCACACCCCTTAGCAGCGCTTTCGCCAACGGTGAACCCAGCAATATTTTGGTGGTCTTCGGCATCGGTAATCCACCTGGAATGGCTTCTATCATCAGTTCCCCTTCCATGGGTGTGATGGTCAGCCAGGTTAGCGCTCTCACTTATGATCCTGCTGACTACCCATACGCCATCTTTTTGCCCTTAGCCCAGCGCTAAAGCAACTTTTGTCCCCTCCCCTTGTTGTCTAGGCACGGCGGGTATAGAATTGGCAAGATTTATCCGCTTATCCGAATAAAAGGATCACAGTGCTGTCAACGGAATTAACCCAGGAACTTGAACTATTGCATGAGCGCGTCTGCCCTGCCCTGGGCGACCCTACCCGCATGCGTTTGCTCTATGCCCTGGCGGATAAACCCTACAATGTGACTGAACTGGTTGAAGCCTTGGCCTTGCCACAATCGACCATCTCACGCCACTTAAGCGTGCTGCGCAATCGTCAGCTGGTGCTAACCCAGCGACAGGGTACCGCTGTTTTTTATTCGTTGAAATCAAAAAGACTACTTGAGGTTTTGGACATGTTGAGAGAGATCCTCCGTGAGCAAATACAGGAGAAAAATCAGCTGGCAGCCAACCTCGATGGAAAAGATTATCTGGAGGTCAATCAATGAAAGTTTTAATTGTCGGTGGAGTTGCTGGTGGTGCCAGCGCTGCCGCGCGGTTGCGGCGGATGGATGAAAACGCGGAGATCATCATGTTCGAGCGTGGGCCATATGTCTCATTTGCTAATTGTGGTCTGCCTTATCACATTGGGGGCAGCATCCCAGAACGTGAACAATTGCTGGTTAGTACGCCAGAAAGTCTGCATGAATTGCTGAATATCGAAGCCCGAACTCACTCCGAGGTCACGTCTATCGATCGCGAGCATAAAACAATTCAGGTGCATCAGCACAAGACAAATGAAACCTACACCGAAAACTACGACAAGCTGATCCTTGCCACGGGTGCCAGCCCAATCGTTCCCCCTTTGCCTGGCCTGGATACCCCCGGGGTGTTCGTGCTGCATAATATCCCCGAAATGGACGCCATCATGGACTGGATGAAAACCCGCGATCCTCGCAAAGCAGTGGTGGTCGGGGGCGGGTTCATTGGCCTCGAAGTGGCTGAAAACCTGGTAGAAAAAGGCCTGCAGGTGGCAGTGGTGGAAATGCTGCCCCAGGTGATGGCGCCTTTCGATTTTGAAATGGCACAGATTATCCACCAACACCTCGCCCTGCACCAAGTGCAGCTGCACCTGGGCGACGGACTGAAGGGTGTGCGTACCTCGATGGAAGGGCTGGAAGTGGATTTGAGCTCAGGTACGGCCATCCCGGCTGACCTGGTAATCCTTGCCATCGGCGTGCGCCCCGAAAACGCGCTTGCCAAAGCTGCCTGCCTCGAATTGGGCCCCAAGGGTCATATTGTTACCAACCTTCAGATGCAAACCTCCGATCCGGACATCTACGCCGTTGGCGATGCGGCTCAGATTCTCAATTATCAGACTAAACAACCCACCGCCCTGGCGCTTGCCGGGCCGGCCAGTCGCCAAGCCCGCGTGGCTGCTGACCACATTGCCGGCAAAAAAGTTGCCTTTAACGGCGTCATCGGTACCTCAGCGGTCAAGGTTTTCGACTATACCGCGGCCTCAACCGGCATGAACAGCAAGCAGCTTGAAGCTGCCAAATTACCCTTCCATTCAGTAACCGTGCATACCAATAACCACGTTGGCTACTATCCCGGCGCAGCCCCAATCTGCCTCAAACTGCTTTACGGTCCGGAAGGCCAAATCTACGGCGCCCAGGCCATCGGCACCAGCGGTGTCGAAAAACGCATTGATGTGCTTGCAACGGCCATCCGTGGGCAACTGACGGTCTATGACCTGGAAGAACTCGAATTGGCTTACGCCCCAGCCTATGGCGCCCCACGCGACCCGGTCAACAACGCCGGTTATGCCGCTGCCAACCATTTGCGCGGCGAAATGCCCGTCAAGCAGTGGAATGATGTGAAGGGTTTGGATACCTCAGAATGGTTTTTGCTGGATGTACGTGAACCCGAGGAATTAGCCCTTGGCGTCCTCCCCGGGGCAGTTAATATTTCCCTGCACGAGTTGCGGGAACGCATTGATGAGGTTCCCCACGACAAAAAGGTGCTTATCAATTGCCAAACCGGCCAACGCTCCTATTTTGCCACCCGCATCCTGCAACAGCATGGAATCGAAGCCTACAACCTCACGGGTGGTTATAAAACCTATGCTTCAGCCGCTGAAAACTTCTGCCTATCTGATGATTGTGAAAGGAATATCGTGTCTGCCATTGCTTCTACCACCACACAGACTTCAACTATCTCTACCGACGTAATGTCGGCACCAGTAAAGGAATACCAGGTGGATGCCTGCGGCTTGCAATGCCCCGGTCCGGTTCTGAAATTGTTTAACCAGGTTCAGGAAATGCAGGATGGAGACGTGGTGACAGTCAAAGCGACTGATTTTGGCTTCGCCAGTGATGTAGGTGCCTGGGCGCGCAGCACAGGTAATACATTGCTTTCCGTGGATACCGGCAACGGCCAAATTGTCGCCCGCGTGCAAAAAGGCCTTCCCCGCCAGGTAGCCCTCGCCGGAAGCGCTACCCCGGCCGTCAAGGAAAAGAAAGACATGACCATGATTGTCTTCTCAGGCGACCTGGATAAGGCCATCGCTGCCTTCATCATTGCTAATGGTTTTGCTTCCATGGGTCAGAAGGCCACACTTTTCTTCACCTTCTGGGGTCTTAACATCCTGCGTAAGGATCAGGCCCCCAAAGTAGACAAAAATGCGATCGAGAAAATGTTCGGCATTATGATGCCTCAGGGTGCAGATAAACTCTCGCTCTCGCAGATGAGCATGCTGGGTGCAGGCACCCAGATGATCAAGGGCATCATGAAGGAAAAGAATGTCGACTCCCTGCCCGAGATGATTGCCACTGCCCAGAAGAACGGCGTGCGTCTGCTGGCCTGCCAAATGAGTATGGATTTGATGGGCATCCGCAAAGAAGAACTGCTGGATGGGGTTGAGATTGCTGGCGTTGCCACCATGGCCGAAGCCGCCACCGAATCCAATTCGCACTTCTTTATTTAGGATTTTAGGTTTTTCGTAGCACAAGGTTGGCTCATTTGCTTTTGGCTTGTCCTTGCGAGCCTCTCTTGCGTGGCAATCTGGTTTTGTCTTTCGTAGAGGAGGGATCAGCTTTTTTGCGTTCCCTCCCAATTCTTCTCAGCCCATAAGGTATAAATTCTTTTGTAGGGCAAGGATAAGGCTCTTTTGCTGCATCCTTGCCGTTGGTCTCGGTTAGGATGCACTGCGTTTATCCTAACCCTACAATGAAACAAGAAACGGGCTCCTGTTCTTTTCTCGTTATGGGGGCGACTCGCGGCATGAAATGCCATCGTGTATGCCAAGCCCAAAGGGCATAGGCTGCCAACCTAGTTTTGTTTTTCGTAGGAGGGAATAAGCTGTTTCGCGTTTCCTCCCGCTCTTTTCTCGTTACAATAATATCTTCGAAGGGCAAAATTGACCTTCTTTTGGTCAATTCGCCGAATGAGGTTTTTCCTGTCTGTAGGGGTGCGGGCTAGCTCGTAGGGCTGCTCCACCCATTCTTTTCGTAGGCTAGGATTGGCTCACTTGCTTTTGGCTTGTCATTGCGAGCCTCTTTTGCGCGGCAATCTGGTTTTAATGTTCTGGCCATCCAATCACATACAACATAGATCGCCACGCTGCGCTCGCGATGACAAAAACCTATATCAAATCCTCGCGTCCGGCAGCCTTGAGCGCCTCCACAATCTTCTTGACCTCCCCCACCTGGTCGCGCCGGCAGACCAAAATCGCGTCCGGGGTATCCACCACAATCAGGTCCTCCAGCCCGGCGCCAGCCACCAGCTTCTTGCCGCCCATCACCAGGGAACCCTGCGAATTCAACAGGATAACATCACCCCGCACGGCATTGCCATTCTCATCCAAGGGCAACAAGCCCATCAGGTTGTCCCAGTTGCCAATATCCACCCACTCCATCTGCACTGGAATAACCCCCACGTTTTGGGCCTTTTCCATGATGCCATAGTCGATAGTCTGCTTGGCAACATCCCCCCAAACCTCTGAAACAGTCTCCCTCAAATGCCTGTCGGCGTCCAACTCTACATCGTTCAAGCGCACGGTGCCCTCTGCCCTGTGGGCGTCGTTAGCCAGGCTCAACGCGTCTGCTATGCGCATTAATTGCTCATAAAGGCCGGGCATCAGTTCTTCAAATTCCCGCAGAATGGTCTCTACCTTCCACATGAACATGCCCGAGTTCCAGGCGAAGCCGCCTTCCTCCAGCATTTTTTGGGCTGTTTCAAGCGGCGGTTTCTCAACAAAGCGATTGACCCGAAAAGCCTCAAAGCCCCCGTAATTCCCCAGCTTTTTGCCTTGTTGGATGTAACCAAACTGGGTTGACGCGCTGCTGGGCGTAATCCCAAGCGTGACCAAGCAGTCTTCGTCGCGGGCAAGTTGCAATGCCGCGGCAATCACGCGTCGAAACTCTTCGGTATCGCCGATGTGATGGTCGGCCGTCAGCACGGCCATGGCAGCATCCGGGTCGCGTTCAGCCAGATGTACTGCAGCCAGGCCAATGGCTGGGGCGGTGCCGCGCCCCTGGGGTTCGATGATGAAGTTTTCACTGGGGATCTCAGGTACCTGCGATGCCAAAACCGGGATGTGTGTAGGTCCAGCTACAACCAGAATGTGGGCAGGGTCAAAAAGGGGAGCCAACCGCTCAACCGCGATCTGGAACATGGATTTGTCAGAATACAGCTTTAAAGCCGGCTTGGGAAGCCTCTCGCGGGAAATTGGCCATAGCCGGGTACCCGCACCACCTGCCATGATTAATGCGTAATCCATTGCTGCCTCCGTGACTTGTTTTGTCTTGATTATAGCGTCAAACCGTAAGCAGCCATTTTGATCAGGTGAGCGATTCGCCCGTTTTGTCGCAGCACTGCATAAAAATGACCCTAACCGCCATAAGTGTTGCTGCGGTTCAAGTCTTCCAGG
Organism: uncultured Anaerolineaceae bacterium; assembly: GCA_964391795.1. Classification (GTDB taxonomy): domain Bacteria; phylum Chloroflexota; class Anaerolineae; order Anaerolineales; family Anaerolineaceae; genus Mesolinea. Next base: position 11,586 of record CAYMNM010000055.1, read on the forward strand.
TGGTCTCTGAGCTCAGCTATCTCCTCTCGGCTTAGCGGTTTGGATTTTTCAAAACCGTCCTCTGCCGTGTCTTGGGGCTTTGCTTCGGCTATTGGCTTCTTTGCCTGCTTCAAAGGCCTCTTGGTTTTCGAACGCTTCATATCTCTTGCTTCCATGCCGCGTGCTCCTTGCCTGCTTTCAAGCCGCTTTAAGCTTAATATTTACCGACGTTTTGCCTGCGCTGGGCAAATTCAACCCATCAACCAAAACTCACTGGGTGTAGTCGTCAAAGTAGCCCTGGATGTAAACCACCGGGGTGCCTTTATCGCCAGAACCAGAGGTCAGGTCGCAGAGCGAGCCCAGCAGGTCGGTCAGCTGGCGGGGCGTAGTGCCCTGGGTATCCATTTGGCCGCGCAGGTTGCCTTCTTTACCGCGGATGCGCTCTTCAATGGCTTCTTCGAGCGCTTTTCCGCTCAACGCACCAAATTCATTATCCGCCAGATACTTAAGTTTGAGCTCGTTAGGGGTTCCGCGCAAACCGGCTGTAAAACCTGGGCTCACTACCGGGTCTGCCAATTCCCAAATCTTGCCCACCGGATCCTTAAAAGCGCCATCCCCATAAACCATCACTTCGATCGTTTTGCCGGTGCGCCGTAGCACTTCCGCCTGGATAGCATCCACCAGCAGCTGACTGTCGCGCGGGAAAAGTTTGATTTTATCTTCGGTGCTTTTGTTGCTGCCAAGCAGTCCAAACTCGGGGTTGAAACCCGAGCCATTCTGCGGGCTTGTCATAATTTGGTCCAGGGCAAAGCAGTTGGCCCCCCGTGCCTTGAGCTGCCGGCAGGTACGCGCGCGGGTGTGGATGTCGCAGGCCAGCACCTGGTCGGTGTAGTCCAGGATGGTCTCAGCGCGGTTGCTGAAGATCACTTCGCATTCCTTGCCAAGCTCGGTTACCAGCCCGCGGTAGTAATCCACGTAATCAATGCCGGTAAAGGTGTGCAGAGGATAGCCAAATTTTTGGCGGTAGGTCTGCAGGTCGAGTGTATCCCGCCAGGGGTCCACGCCCGCCTCATCCAACGCATCCAGGCTTACCAGGTGGTTGCCCACTTCGTCAGCTGGATAGGAAAGCATCAGCACGATGCGTTTGAAGCTGGTGCTGGCAATGGCACGAAGAATGATGGCAAAACGGTTGCGGCTGAGGATGGGGAAGATGACCCCCAGGGTCTCACCCTGGAACTTAGCGTTGAGATCCTGGGCCACCTGCCCAACAGTCACATAATTGCCCTGCGAGCGGGCGACCACGCTTTCAGTGATGGCAACCACATCCTTACTGCCAATGGCCACGTTTTCTTCACGCCAAAAACGTTCCAGGAGGTCTGGGATAATGGTGCTGAGCGCGTCTCCCTGACGGAAGATAGGCGCACGTAAACCTCGAACAGTTGTACCAATTAGGCGTTCCATAGAAAACTCCTGGCATATTAATTTCGGTGAGGGGATGCCCAAACAATTATACGTTAATTCGCCTGAGCAAAATAATTTTCAGTTGTAGCAAATAGGTAAATCCACTTGGTTTATTTTCTTTCCGTGGGGTTTTTATCTTTAATTCAGTGATTTTTTGTCCGGGAGCGATTGACCTTCCTTTAGTCAATCCGCCAATGAAGCATTTGGCCTATCGTGAGCCTATGTTTTGATCTCTTGTTTTCGTAGGGGGAGATTGACCCATCTTTGGTCAATCCACCAACCCAGCCAACAAAAGATTTGACTACAACAAGCCTTGGTCTTGATCTCTTGTTTTCGTAGGGGGAGATTGACCCGCTTTTGGTCAATCCACCGAAATTGATTTGTGTTGTGTGTTGGCGATTCGATAAAAACCCAGCAATCCCGCCATCTTATTAGCAATTGATTTTAGCCACCGGCCCATCCCAGCAAGGCAGCCAACCCCCGGGCAGGCCTAATTTCGAACAGACTTCCTCAGGCAATTCGCAGCTGCCGCAAAGCCCCACCCCGCAGCGCATCACGCCCTCAAAGGAGAGTTGCGCGGGCACGCCAGCTTTTTTGGCTTCCGCGGCCACAGCCAGCAGCATACCAGTCGGCCCGCAGGCATAG
>CAYMNM010000056.1:0-13470 GCA_964391795.1 uncultured Anaerolineaceae bacterium
CGATATGCTCCTGGCCGACGACTTCTTCCCAGAGGGCTGGGCGCCAGGTTCTATAAAGGGCTTGCGACATGATTTCTCCTATGGCACCTGGAAGCTGGTCTGAACTTTACCGCTGGTATCTTTGAGGGTGAGAATGTCACCCTTTTGCCAGAGCGGAGCTCCGCTTTTAATGTAAAGTTCCAGAACTGAATCAGTACCTTCTTTTGAAAATAACTTCACAGTGCCGTTTTGTGCCAACCTTAAGTCAGGAAAAGTGTAATTCTGACCGCGTTTGCCTTGCAAGGACCAGTTGAGTAAATTGGCAGTGGCTTTACCTTGATTTTTGATAAGCACATACTCTGTTTGCAGATCCCCCGCGCCAAAGACACCACCTATTAGCAGATTAAGCTCAAGGGAGGTAGCAGGCGTTGGAGCAGTTGTATCAAGGCTCGTGATTGAAGGTACGGGAGGGGCTGCTACCCCAGGACGAAGATCAGCCAAGGCCATGATTTTGGGTCCAAAAAAGTAAATCACTGCAAAAACGGTGACGGCGGAAATCAAGATATTAAGGAGTAAAAATGGCAAGGTTTGCTTCCAGAATTTCATGATTCACCAGGATATTAATCATAGCATAGTTGGCTATCGGTTCTGAGCCAGACCAGCAAGATTGAACTCCTTTTCCCCTTAAACAATCGAAAACTGAAGGAAGGTGAGAAGCGAATTTTCGACAAAACATGGCCGTACTTTCAACCCGATAAGGCTGGGAAAATGTAATTAACATAACCATAACGTTAAATTATTACTCATTTAACTAACCCGCGTTATTATCTTCTTGCTGGGCAAAAATGTTTCTCTCCTTTCAAATTTGCCCTGACAGGATCATTTGTGACAAAACACTACTTTGATCGAAACTAAAACTGGAGCAGGTGAGGCTCCAGTTTTAGTTTTAATTGACTTGGTTTTGGGTAACCCAAGAGCGTTAAAGTGACCATCTCCTTACTTGATTAATTTTGCTGAGAAGCCATCACCACAATCTGTCGTATGTGGTTGATATGATCTTTCTGGTGCCAAAGCAAGCGCCGCACCACCTTGCGCGCGGACCAAAGCTCTCCCTCCTGATCGATTACCTCGTCATTCCCTTCCAAGGTTGGCAGATATTTTTGCACAAGCTCAGAACTTTGTTCGAGCAGTTTAAACGGATTATGGATGGGGGAGTCTGCCTTCGGTAAGGGCAAACGCATATTACTGAGATACCAGGTTTCCATCCGAGCAATATGGTTCAGAATGCCATTGATATTCCAGCGCTGCCCTGGCAGCATGCAGGTCATGACTTCAGGGCTCAGGGTTGCCACGCCCGCCAGCAAGTCTTGCCTTTGCCAGGCATGTATTTGCAGTGCTTGATCGATTTCGATGGCTTTGAGCGGATTTCTGTCGTTTTCAAAGAAAGCGCAGATGGTGAACCCTTGACTATTCCTGTTATTTTCAAAGCTTTCCACTACCTGCATTTTGAAGGGGGTGGTCTTTAGCCAGCTGTCTTGGCAATGCCGTTCGATCCAGGCTTTGTAATCCTCGACAGCAGTTGGGATGTTTACAAGCGCATCAGCATCGTCTTTTCCGTAGGCAAACGCCCCTGGGAAGTCTAAAGCCCAAGCCAGACTGCGGCCTTCAACGTTGCGTTCAAGCCCTATCCGCAACTGTTCAAGGCTCATTTTTGGTCAAAAAAGAGTGGCAAATGCCCCAAGGAGATAATCTGCATCCACTCTGCCCGGTCACCTTCGGTGAGGATGGCTGCCTCTGCTGCCACCTCGCCGCCAGCTTTTTCAGCAATCAGCCGCATGCCCTGCAATGTTGACCCAGTGCTGATGACATCATCGAGCAAGAGCACTTTCTTGGCTTTGATCTGGTTAATGTCTTTCTCGTCGAGGATCAGAATCTGCGGTTTTCCGGTTGTGATGGAAAGCGTTTCAACGCAGATAAAGTTGCCCATGTAAGGTTTGCTTTCCTTCCTCAGTACGAGATAGGGTTTGCCAGTCTCCCGGGCGAGCATATGGGCGATCGGGATGGATTTGGCCTCAGCGGTCACAATCACATCGTAATCTGTGCCGGCAAGTTTTTTAGCCAGAGCTTTAGCGCAGGCATCCACCAATTCAACATCCCCCAAAATATTCAGGATGGCAATGCGCAAACCAGGCTTTACTTCAAAAAGCTGCAAGTCACGGTGGACCCCGGCAATATCAATCGGGTAAATTTCGCGTTTTTCTTTCATGAACACCTCCAAGAAACCTTTTCGATTTTAATCCGAAAAGCTTTTCTGTGGGAAATTCTGTGATTTTCTTTGCAGTGGAATTTGGTTTAGAATCAGCTAGTGCCGAGGACGCCGACCCCGGCACTAGTATTAAGGAGGAGAAGAAGAGAAGTCGCCCTTTCAAATTTATCTTACATGCTGTAGGATTAATTTGCTTGACGCTTAACCTACGATTACCCTACGATTTGGATTTATTTACGAATATTGCTTCGATCAGAATTAGATTTCTCAATTGGAAACACTTTAAGGACCCACATGGAAAAGACACTATATCTCCCCAGCCCCCTTGGTACTCTTGAGGCCAGATATACAACTGCTGGCATTTCTTCATTGGGTTTGCTGCCTAAAGATAATCCTCTTGACCATAGTTTGATGGAATCTATGGACACCCAGGGGCAAAAAATTGCTTTGGCTCTGGCAGATTACTTTATTGGTGACCCCCAATCCTTGGATACCTTACCGATAGACATCTCCAAAGCAACCCCATTCCAACAAAATGTCTACACTGCATTACGTAAGGTGAGCTTTGGCCAGGTAATTAGCTATGGCGATTTGGCTGCTGAGATAGATAAACCCCTTGCTGCCCGGGCAGTGGGATCCGCCGTAGCCCACAATCCTCTGTTGCTCGTTATTCCCTGCCACCGCGTTCTTGGGGCGGATGGTTCAATGCATGGATTTAGTGCCGAAGGTGGCCTGAGCACCAAGGAATGGCTACTCAGGCATGAAGGGCTGCAGATCGAGGCTGGAAAACTGATCCTGGCGAATAAAGAACCCGGCAACGCAAAACCACAAAAGCAGGATTACGGCGGATATCGCAGCGGTTATGTTGCGCTGGTCGGTCGCCCAAATGCTGGGAAAAGCAGTCTGCTAAATCGCTTACTTGGCCAACCGATTGCAGGTGTTTCGGCAAAGCCGCAGACCACACGTAAACGCCAGCTTGGAATTTTGACCACTGAAAAAGCCCAAATTATCTTCTTGGACACACCCGGTTTTCACGACCCGATTGATAAGTTGAGCGAGTTTATAAACGCAGAAGTTGCTTACGCGCTGACCGATGTGGATATGATTGCCTTTCTTGCTGACAGTACAGCAGCCCCAGATGCTGTCGATTGCAAATTAGTTGAAGCCTTGCAGAAAAAAACACCTCACAAGGTTACTTTAGTTATGACGAAGCAGGATCTTGCTGACGCAAGCACCCGTTTAAGAACAGAAAGCGACTACCAATCACTCTTGCCAGGCGTGCGCACTTTGCGGGTTTCTGCTGTAGAAGGGGAGGGGATAGAGGAATTGGTTTCAATCCTCGAAAAATCTTTACCTGAGGGCCCGAAGTACTACCCAGAAGATCAAATAGCTGAAGATTTTGAACGTGATATCGCTGCTGAGATGATCCGCGCCAGCGCCATGGAAAAACTGGATGATGAATTGCCTTATTCCCTTGCAGTGCGTGTGGTGGAATTTTCTGAACGAAGCAATGGCGATTTATACATTCTGGCCTCCATTTATGTTGAAAGGGATGCTCAGAAGGGCATATTGATCGGTAGGAACGGCCAAATGATAAAAAATATCGGCGTTTCTGCCCGTAAAGCTATTGAGCAGATGTCAGACCGGAAAGTTTTTCTTTCACTGGAAGTAAAGGTTCATAAAGATTGGAAGAATGACCCATTTTTCTTAAAGGAAATGGGATTGGCAAGACAGAAGTGATATCCTTAATACTAACGCTTGGTAAAGATGCCGGATTTCCTGCGCTTCCACCCGTTGAAAGGACCACATGGATTTCTTGACAAACGAAGCGCAACTTAGAATGCTGGTTAGCGAGTCATCCCTGATCTCCTGGCCTTCTCTATTTCTGGTCCTTTTTATACTTATGGCAGTTGTCACCTGGTTTGCGGCAGCCACGAGGCGCATGAGCCTGTACAAGATCACCAAACCACTGGTTATTCTGCCGCTGATAATTTGGTTTGTCTTACGGGGTCGGACCGACTCTCCTTATATCTATTTTGTCATTGGTTTGTGTTTTTCACTGATTGGCGACATCGCGTTGGTCTTTTGGACTAAGACCACTTTTTTTATGGGCATGTTTGTCTTTGGAGTTGCCCACATATTCTATGCCATCGGTTACAGCCACTGGCCTACCGAATGGTTTTCTTTTGGCAATCTGCTGCTTGTACCTGCCTTCTTAATACTTTTCGCGACTTTGACGTATAGACCAGCAGCCAACAAAGACCCAAAAATGAAGGGATATTATCAAATTGGCATGGTTTACGGAGTGCTAATTTTAACCATGCTTGTGCTGGCTGGAACCAGCTTCTGGCGGATAGGATGGACCTCTATTGCTGCAGCAATGACACTGCTTGGCGCGTTGCTATTTGTCACTTCTGATACATTAATTGCCTTGGAAACCTTGGGATACACTCAAAAGAACGTCAGGTTTTGGGTGATTTCAACTTATCATCTTTCCCAGTTTCTTATTGCCAGTTCAGTTCTTCACGTTGCCAATGGTGGGTTCCTCTTTTGACCTTACCAGGTAAGATCAGGAAGTCAATTAAGTTTGATGATCAATATTCGATATTAGTGGCTTGATATTTGGCTTAACAAAGTATAATTCCCCGAAGAAAAATCGATAATAAACCCAAGAGATTGACTCTCTTAGGATTAATCGTTATACTAATTAGTCGTGATTAATACAACCTTGGAGAAATAGCATGGATAGCCCAATCGAACAATCAACTGATCTCGCACTCAAACCCAAACAGAAGTTTGAAGGTAAAGTGCTCAAAACCTCACTGCAGGGAGCGTTGATTGACATCAACAATGCTTTACCGGCTTTCTTACATATTTCCCAGGTGCTAAACCCTGAAAAACCGGAAGAAATTGTCAAGAATATCGATGAGGTCATCAAAATTGGTGACCTTGTGACGGTTTGGGTAAAGCGCGTGCTGAAGGATCACATTGAACTTACCATGAAAGAGCCCCTGGCTCTCGATTGGCGCGAGATTACCCCTGGTATGGTCCTCAAGGGTAAAGTTGCCCGTTTGGAAAGTTTTGGCGCCTTCATTGAATTGGGCGCTGAGCGGCCCGGTCTTGTACATGTTTCAGAACTTTCACACAATTACGTAAAGCTGCCTTCTGAAGTGGTGAAAGTTGGCGATGAAGTCGAGGTTAAAGTATTAGATCTGGACAAGCGCAAGAAGCAAATTAAACTCAGCATGAAGGCCTTACAGGAAGAACCTGAGCAGGCTGCTGAAGACAAGAAACCTGCCCGCAAAGGCGGCAAACCTGCCAAGAAGGAAGTTGAAGAAGTGGTTGAGGAAGAAATCATCCCCGATCCCACTTTCATGGAAATTGCCTTGCGCCAGGCTATGGACCGTGCTGAAAAACGCAAGCCCCAGATTCAGGGACGTCTCAAGAAAACATATTCCGTAGACAGCGAAACTGAAGATATCTTCGAAAGAACGATGCGCTCCAAGCAGTCGCGAGACTAGAACCGCATCCTGTAATACACCGAGATAATCCGGGGAGAGCTGAAACACACAGCCCTCCCCGCTTCTATTAATGGGAAAAGTTGAGGTTCAAATGGAAAATCCAACCAAGTTCATCTTTTTTACAGGGGGTGTGCTTTCGTCGGTTGGGAAAGGGGTTACTGCAGCTTCAGTCGGTCTCTTACTTAAAGGACGTGGTTATCGGATAACCATTCAAAAACTGGACCCCTACCTTAACGTTGACCCAGGGACCTTGAGCCCTTACCAACACGGCGAAGTATTTGTATTGGATGATGGAGCGGAGACGGACCTTGACCTTGGACACTATGAGCGCTTTTGCGACCTACATCTGAACAAGACCAGCACCGTCACCAGTGGTCAAGTCTACGAGGAAGTCATCAACCGCGAAAGACGTGGGGATTATCTGGGGGGTACGATTCAGGTCGTTCCGCATATTACGGATGAGATCAAGCGCCGCATTCGTCTGGCTGCAGAATCAACCAATGCTGAAATTGCATTGATAGAGGTGGGCGGTACCGTTGGGGATATTGAAAGCCAGCCCTTTTTGGAGGCCATACGCCAATTGCGAAATGAACTTGGCAGAAATAATTCCGCCTTTGTGCACCTTACCTGGCTGCCTTATCTGAAGGCGACTGCTGAAACAAAAACCAAACCCACTCAACACTCGGTCAGGGAACTTCGTGCCATGGGAATTCTGCCTGACATGATCATGGCCCGTAGCGACTATGCTGTTGGACCAGAATTGTGCCAGAAGATTGCTTCTTCTTGTGATGTGGACAGTGAAGCAGTTGTTCCGTTGGTGACTTCCGAGATCCTTTTCGAAGTGCCGCTTGCCCTGGAGGCTTTCCGCGCAGCCGACATATTACTTGAGCGTTTAAACCTTTCTGCCAGGCAAACGGCTGACCTTACCCAGTGGCAATGGATTGTGCAACAAAGCAAACGTTCCAAGCCACAGATCCGTGTGGGCCTGGTTGGTAAATATGTGGCTTTACATGATGCCTACCTTTCTGTTCGAGAGGCCCTGCGGCATGCTGCTTTATATTGTGGTGTGGACGTTCAGATTGATTGGATCCTTTCTTCTGATCTGGAACAAGCCACAAATCTTGAGCAGTTGAAAATACTGGATGGCATTCTTGTGCCCGGTGGCTTTGGCAATCGCGGGATTGAAGGCAAGATTGCTACGGCCAAATTCGCGCGCGAAAAGCAAGTTCCTTATTTGGGGCTTTGCCTGGGCATGCAAATAATGGTAGTTGAATTTGCCCGTTCAGTTCTCGGGTATTCCGACGCGAATTCTTCTGAGTTTGACCCTGAAAGCCAGCACCCGGTGATTGACCTCATGCTGGATCAGAAAAACGTGAAAAACATGGGGGGCACTATGCGCCTGGGGCTTTATCCCTGCCAGGTGCAGCCCGGAACCAAGGCCGTGGAAGCCTACGGTGGGCTTGGTCTCGTTCAGGAGCGGCATCGTCATCGTTACGAGGTGAATAACAGTTACAGGAAACAACTTCAGGAAAATGGATTGCGCCTTTCTGGTTTGTCTCCTAATGGTTTGCTTGTTGAAATTGCAGAAGTTTCGGAACACCCCTTTATGGTTGGCAGTCAATTTCATCCTGAGTTTCTCAGCCGGCCGACCAACCCGCACCCCTTGTTTCTTGGTTTCATCAAGGCAATTTGTGAGCAGAAAAGCATAAAGGCAGTGGTGAATTCCACTTTATGAGGAACAGAATCCACCTGGATTTCGCTTATACTTAGACAATCAAAAAGAAGGAAGGTAAATATGGATCTCGATACATCTATTGAATATATTAATGCCCTGGAAGTTTTAGATTCCCGTGGCAATCCCACTGTTGAAGTGGAAGTCATCCTTGGGGATGGCTCTTTTGGTCGTGCAGCGGTCCCCAGTGGCGCATCTACTGGTATTCACGAAGCTCTCGAACTCCGGGATGGTGATAAATCCCGTTACGGCGGTAAAGGCGTACTCAAAGCAGTTGAGAATGTGAATACCGAAATCGCTGCCGAACTCGAAGGTTGGGACGCGACCGAGCAAAAAGCCATTGACATGCTACTGCTTGAGCTGGATGGCACCCCGAATAAATCCAAACTCGGCGCCAATGCCATTCTTGGTACCAGCCTGGCAGTTGCCAAAGCGGCTGCCGCGGCCGTTGGTCTGCCCCTTTATCGCTACCTTGGTGGAACTTACGCCCACACCCTGCCAGTGCCGATGATGAACATTCTGAACGGCGGTGCGCATACAGGATGGCAATCTACCGATGCCCAGGAATTCATGGTCATGCCCCTGGCTGCTGAAACCTTTACTGAGGGTTTACGTTGGGGTGCTGAAATCTACCAGGCTCTAAAGGGTGTGCTTAAATCCAAAGGCTATGCCACCCTGGTAGGCGATGAAGGTGGATTTGCCCCAGCTTTGAAGGCTAATGTGGAAGCGGTTGAGCTGATTCTGGAGGCCATCACCAAGGCCGGGTATAAACCCGGCGAGGAAGTGTGCATCGCGCTTGACCCGGCAGCTTCTGAATTCTATGAGGAAGACACCCACCTCTATAACCTTCGCAAGGAAGGCAAGAAGTTGACTTCGGACCAGATGGTTGATTTCTGGACCAACTGGGTCGATCAATACCCAATAGTTTCTCTTGAGGATGGCTTTGCCCAGGATGATTGGGAAGGCTGGAAGAATTTCACAGCCAAAAACGGTCACCGTTTGCAGATTGTTGGTGATGATCTTTTGGTCACAAACCCAAAGCGGATTGCCCGTGCCATTGAAGAAAAGTCTTGCAATGCCCTGTTGGTCAAATTGAACCAGATTGGTTCACTGACTGAAACGATGCAGGCTGTTACGATGGTACAGTCCCATGGATGGCGGGCAGTTTGCTCGCACCGCTCCGGCGAGACTGAAGACAGTACCATTGCCGACCTGGCTGTGGCCATGAATATGGGCCAGATCAAGACCGGCGCCCCCGCCCGCTCTGACCGTGTGGCCAAGTACAACCAACTGCTGCGCATCGAGAACGAACTGGAAGAAACCGCCCGCTACGCTGGCTGGCAGGCATTAGCTTTCAAATAAGTTAAAACTTCAGGTTTTGAAAAGGCACTACAAGTTTGTGGTGCCTTTTTTTATGTCGTTTTCTCATGTCTAAAATCGGTTACGTGCAATTTAGTTTAGAGAGTCTCCATACCGACAATTTATTCAAGGAAACTGCGGTTTGAAATAAATGACCAAGAGAACTCGAAAAAAAAGTATATCTTGCCTTAATTTCATAAAATTTGAACGAGTAAATTTCGGGTGTTTGTAATTAATTACAAATTGACAACCGGATTTGCTGCCGTAATTATAATTTTAACCATAGTTAAATTGTTATTAATATTCTAAAATCCTTATTGTCATCAATATGCCTGAATGGCTGAAATCTTAGAACAGTTGCACTTGGAAAGGAGGTGAAATATTAAAACCGTAAAAATTATTGTTGCTTGTGGAAGTGGGGTAGCAACCTCAACTGTGATTGCTTCGAAACTTGATGAATTGTTGCAGGAGAACAACATTCATGCCCAAGTCGTTCAATGCACACTTCACGAAGTTGAAGCTAATGCCAAAGGAGCAGCACTGGTTTTGTCATCCATGCCCGGTCTGAGGGTTGAAGGCGTACCAGTGATTGTAGCTTTCCCGTACATTACTGGAATTGGCGTGGAATCGCTTAACCAAAAGATATTGGAAGTTCTCAAATAATCAAAATCATTATTAGTTAATAGAAAGGAACCGTAATGGAATTCATATCAAGTATTTTCCAATACATTGCTAACTTAGGTTCCAACGTTGTCGTACCGATTATGTTCTTCCTGGTAGCGTTGGTGTTTGGAGTTAGCTTATCCAAAGCAGTGAAAATCGGTTTAACCATTGGTATCGGTTTTATCGGCCTGAACCTGGTTATCGGTTTGTTCTGGCAATTTCTAAGCCCAGTCGCTGAGTTATTGCTTAGCAAATTTGGTTTGGAAATGAACTTTGTTGATGCAGGTTGGATGGTTGGATCGGCGATTGGTTTTGCCTCCCCAGTGGGTACATTCATTATCCCATTTGCCTTACTTGTGAACATCATTCTGCTTTCAACTAACCTAACCAAAACTCTAAATGTGGATATTTGGAACTTCTGGCACTATGCCTTCTACGGCGGTGTGGTCTACACCCTGACTGGCAGCGTGCTCTGGGGTTATGTGATGGCTGGAATAATGGCGGCTATTTCACTGGTGCTTGGTGATATTGGCGCCACCTACATTGAAGACGAAATGGGTATCCCTGGAATTTCCGTTCCCCAATGCTTCGCCGCTTCTACATTACCGTTAGGCTTGGTATTGGATAAACTATACTCGAAGATCCCAGGCTTAAAGGACGTTAATGTCAATCCTGAGAAACTGAGCAAGAAAATTGGCATCCTTGGCGAGCCCGCCACAATTGGCGCAATCCTGGGTTTGATTCTGAGTATTGCCGTTGGTTACGATCTCCCCAAGATTCTGCAAACCGCTCTTGGCCTCGCCAGCCTTATGTTCCTGCTCCCAAGAATGGTTAAGATCCTTATGGAAGGTTTGATCCCGCTCTCGGAAGCTGCAAAAAACTTTATGCAGAAGCGATTCAAGGGAAAAGATTTTTACATTGGTCTCGACTCTGCGATTACGCTTGCTAACCCAACCACGGTGGTTGTTGCCATCCTGATCGTACCAATCACCCTCCTGGTTGCACTCCTCCCATTCAACCGTGTTCTACCTGGTGCTGATCTGGCTGCTGGTGCATACTACGTTTGTTTGTTCTCAATCATCCACAAAGGCGACCTGATCAAAACCACCATCTCAGGTACGATTCTGATGGTATTCATCTATGCATTGATGACTGTCTTTGCACCGACAATTGATACCCTGGCAACCGCAGCTGGAATGGGATCCACGGGTACTTTAGGTGTGGCAACAGGTGTGAATATTGTCGCTGGCCCATTGATGCTCTTCATCAAATGGTTAGGCACATCCGTTGGCCCGATCGTTATGACCCTTGTTGGTATCCTGGTCTTCGTTGCTGCCCATCTCTACGACAAGCGGACCCGCGCAAAAGCTGCTGAAGCTGCTGCTGTGAAGGCTACTGAGTAATTAGTGAATTGTTGACAATCCGTAAGGATTGTCAACTTGAAGTAAGAAAACGCATCAAAAGAAAGGTTGTTTGACATGAACTTAGCTAAACTGGTCGAGGATTTGAGTCTGCTGCCTGGCCTATCAGGTCACGAGCAAGCCGTCGCAAGGTATGTAAGATCCCATTTTGAATCTTTGGGATTGGAATGCTTTGAGGACGTCCTTGGGAATGTTTATACAGTGCTCGGTAACAAAGAATCAGAATTTACGATTCTACTGACGGCACATATGGATCAGCTCGGGTTCATGGTTAAGACAATCACTGAAGATGGGTTTATTCGAATCGAAAGAGTTGGTGGGATTCCCGAGAAAACACTATCTTCACTGCGCGTCTCCATCCAAAACGAAAAAGGGGAGTTGATACCGGGCATAATTGGTGTCAAGTCGCACCACATCACCCCACCGGAAGAGAAATACCTGGTGGATAAGTATCAGACCCTTTATATCGATCTTGGCTGTGACAGTCGCGAGGAAGTGCTTGCTTTAGGGATAGATGTCGGGAGTCCCATCATCTATCGTCCACATTTTGAAAGATTAATGAATAACAGAATCAGCGGGACATCGTTTGATAACCGTGTTCCTTGTGCTGTGCTATTGGAGTTGGCTAGCAGACTTGTAAAAGCCTCACCAAAAGTTAAGGTGGTGCTTGCAGGAACCGTGCAGGAAGAGTTGACCATCCGTGGCGCCACCACAGTGGCCGCGGCAGTCAAGCCTGCAGCAATTATTTGTTTGGATGTAACCATGGAGGGCAGGACACCTGACCTCCAGGGACAAAACCATGTTCGTTTAGGCGGTGGGCCTGTAATGTCTTTGTATAATTTTCACGGTCGAGGCACGTTAAACGGCACTATCCCACACCCAGCGCTCGTAAAGTTGGTGAAAGAAACTGCTAATGAAGCCCATATTAACCTTCAGAGAATAGCAATGGTCGGGGGCTTATCCGAATTAGCCTATATGCAAGTAATCGGAACCGGGATCGCAGGCATCGATATCGACGTGCCATGCCGATATACCCACTCGCAAGTTGAAACAGCTGACCTGGATGATGTGGAAAAGACTGTGGATCTGATGGAAGCTGTGGTTAACCGACTTCGTCCGGATTTCAAGATCACGCGATCATAACGTTAAGAGCAGGGGCAAATTATAAATATGCAACTTATAAGGGACCATTTCTTTTTCAACCAGAATTTTGCCTCTAAGGAAGCTCTTTTTGAAGCTGTTTCAAAGCAGCTGTTGACTGAAGGATATGTAAGAACCGGTTATTACGACGCTTTGGTAAGACGAGAGCAAAACTTTCCAACTGGGATTGAGTCCAAAATCAACCTGGCCATTCCGCATGCAGATCCCCAGGAAGTCAATCAGAGTACTTTTGTGATCGTTACACTCGTGAAACCTTTGCTGTTTGCCAGCATGATAGAACCCGAGAAATTGCTGGAAGTCCCATTGGTCATTTTGTTGGTACTAAACGATGGGAAAGATCAGATTGCCTTCCTTCAAAGGATTACTGACCTTGCTGGAGACAATGAAATTCTAAGTGATGTGCTTAATAAAGATCATGAAGAGCAATTCACTTTCTTTAGGAAGTTTTTTGAAAAAGTATAGAGGGAGTTAATCATCGTAAAACGCAAACTTAGATCACCTTTTTTTTCGGTTAATCCCAAAGCCTATTTATTTGGACAAGCTCTCGTTGACCTGGCGGTTGAAGCAGATCGATTGGCATCCATACACGATGTGGATGTATTTTTTACTGGGCAACTGATCGATTTGCCAAGAGTAAAAGCGAACACAAAAAATCTAATTATCACTGCCCAACACATGGACTTTCTGAGACCTGGCAGAGGCATGGGCTCAGTTTTACCGGAAGCGCTTGTTGAGGCGGGGGTGCAGGCAGTAAGCCTAAATCATGTGGAAAAACCCTTGCGCCTGGATGTTCTTGCCAATACGATTGATCGTGCCAATGAGGTTGGGCTCATTACCATTGTCTGTGCTGATTCGGTTAAAGAAGTCTCAGCGGTTGCTCAACTTAAGCCGGATGTAATTGTTTGTGAGCAAACCAGGCTTATTGGTACGGGTGTAACCACAGACGAAGAATACATGGCCGCAACAACCGAGGCTGTGCGGTCAATTGACAAAGAAATAAAAGTAGTTCAGGCGGCAGGGCTTAAGAATGGGGCTGATGTCTACCGTTTGATCAAGGAAGGCGCGGACGGAACTGGGTCTTCCAGCGGCATCGCGCTAAACCCCGCGAAGAATGCCATTCTTGAAGAGATGATTTTAGGTTTGGTTCGGGCAAGGGATGAAAGGCGATAATGAAAGTTTTTTCTAAGAGATTGTTTCTCGAATCAAATGGCCAACGCACGACTTACCACAACATCTCTGAGCAGGTTCGTGAAGCAGTGAGGGAAAGCCAGGTAACTGATGGAATTTGTGTAGTTGCTTCAACCCATACGACTTGTTCTGTCATATTTGAGGAGTTTTCCCACGACCGAAATTTTTATGGCGACGAAT
>CAYMNM010000057.1:0-13401 GCA_964391795.1 uncultured Anaerolineaceae bacterium
CCATCTCTGCACCGCTTACGATTGGGGATAAAAGAGTGGGCGTGCTGATTCTTTACAACAAAAAACCCTATCGTTATGGAACCGAAGCTACCCGATTGGCTTCAACATGGTCAGGTTACATTGGTATTGCTCTTGAAAACCAGGCGTTGGAAGAAGAGACTGAAGCCCAAAGTTGGCTCTCAACAATCCTATTACAGGTCGCTCTTTCCACCCAATCCATTACTGAAGTGGGGAAGTTAACCGAAGTGATGGGGCAGTTGATCATGCTCCTCATTGGTGGCCGGGCTGGCGGTATCGTGGCATACGACCATGAACGTCAAGCATTCACTCTCAATGCTGTATTTGGCAATGCTGAAAACGCAGTCAATCTGCCGATTGAATTCAGTGAGATTGAGTTATTGGAAACTGTTATTAAATCCCAAACATTAACTGCGGTACCCGGAAGTCTGATTGAAAAAGAAATCAGAGGCCTATTTGACTTGACGGCCCATTCCACAGTACTTCTTATGCCGCTCAGCAATCATAACGAGCCAACAGGTTTGCTCTTGCACGTCGGCAATGCAGATTACATCGATTTACCTCCTGAGCAAGTGCTGGGAAAACAAGCTATTGCTATCCTACAGGGAATCGCTCAACAAACCGCACTTACTCTCCAGAATATTTCCCTGGTCTCAAAAGCTGAAGAAGAAACAATGATTTCTTCATTCTTGCTCCAGGTATCAAAAATGCTTGTTGGAACTTCATCGCTAAACGATGGCTTACATCAGACCATTCACATGCTTTACGACATCTCAGGCTTTGATAACCTGGCTTTTCTTCGCTTTACTCCGGATGATTATTCCTACGAAATCGCTTATCGCATTGTGGACCAAAATAGTGCGTTCCTTTTCGTTGATAACGGCGTAATCGATGAAAAACATTTGCCCTCAATCCAATTATTCAGTACACCTAACGTACGGGATTTTCCTTTTGAAAAGCTTTCATTTCTACTATCACCAAACACAAAAAGCAAAAGACAAGAGGATAAGTTCTCAAAGCAAAATCTTACCTGGATTGTTGCCCCAGTCATGGCACAGAATGAATGCTTTGGTCTCATCTTAGCTTTAGATTCCCGTGCTGCTGGTCGCAATCAGCGCGATGAGATGATCCTTGGGGTTGCTCAACAGATTGCTTCTGCTCTGCAAATGGCTCAGTTCCATCACGTGCGCCATCAGCAAAATCTGGTTGAAAAAGAACTAAACCTGGCCAGGCAAATTCAAAAAAACTTCTTACCTGAGCTGCTTCCTGAAATTGCAGGTTATCAAACAGCCGTGAATTGGCAAACCGCCAAGCAGGTAGGAGGTGATTTTTATGATTTATTCAAAATCGATGATCTGCATTGGGGTTTTGTTATAGCTGATGTATCCGATAAAGGTTTGCCAGCTGCTTTGTACATGACTGTCGCCAGGACTCTTATCCGAGCCATGGGATTGGACTCAACTTCACCTGCAGCAACATTAACCAAAGTAAATCACCTGCTTCAATTGGATGCTAAAGGTGGATACTTTATTACGTCTTTCTATGGCGTGCTCGATCTAACCAAAAACTGTATGACTTATTGTCTGGCCGGTCACAACCCACCAGTTCAATTGGATGCCCAATCAGGTACCGCCACTCTTCTAAACAAAGGCGGACTGGCTTTGGGCATTTATGACCCAGTCACGTATAAGGATGAGAAAATTTGTTTCAACCCAGGGGATGCGCTTGTGCTCTATACTGATGGGGTTACTGAGACAACTTCAGATTCTGGTGATCTTTTTGGTAATAGCCGGATGTTAAAAAATCTGCATACAAATCTGAAAAAACACCCTTCAGAAATTGTTACAAAATTAATTCTTGAACTGGACAAATTCAAAGGAAACAATCCGCTTTCAGACGATTTGACTTTGTTGGTTGTTAAGCGCCAATAGTTACTGACAAATCAGAACCGGTACATTCACTTCATTTAGTATCTCGTCAACGTCGGTCCCGATAATTCGATCTAAAATTCCTGTTCCGGTATACCCGCCACAGATAACGGTATTGATGCTTAACTCAGTGACTATGCTGTTAACCCTATCAGCCAGATTTTTACCTTCTTCCACAATGTAACGGTAAGCTAATTGATGCTTATCCAAGTACCGTTTTGCTTCATCAACGGGTTTGCTTAGGTTAATTCCGGGGGTGTCCAGGCTGAGAATGGAAAGCCGCGAGCCAAAAGCTGCCACGAAATAGGCTGAAATAAATAAACCCTCTTTGCTCTTTAGACTGCCGTCATAAAGCAAGAGTAAATCATCCATCGGACGTGCGGAGCCTTTCACAATCAAGATTGGTCGCTTTCCCAAACGCAAGATAGATGGAATCCCATGTGATAAACGATTAATCCATGACCCAGTCAATGGGTAGTTCAGTCTAAGTATTAGCAGATCGCTTAGCAGACTCTGGGTGGCAACCGTTTTTGAAACATTTCCTTCGACTGTTAGAAACTTTCCACGAATTCCTGCTTGCGTTAGCATCGCATAGAAACGATCCTCCAGATTTTTCTGGATTTCCGATTGTTTTTCTGAACTCTGGAGAACGTGCAACCCACGGATATTGCCATCCTGGCAGCGGTTCACAAAAATTGCTTGTCGAACAGCCTCCAAATTCTCATCCGCTTCGCTTAAGCCTACCAGGATGTCGCGAAACAGGCATTCTTGTAGAGGAATGGGCTGAACTTCTGATGCTTCATCCTGAAGCACTTCATTTACCTCCTGGCCAAGCTTTTCAGAAGGAGGTTTCAATGTCTTTCCGTCCATTGAAATGCTGTACTCCAGGGCATTCTCTGTAGAAATCGGCACTTCCAACATTTCCTGTAGCCGCGTCTGTTGATCAAGAACCCAAAGGTAAAGATCAGTCATCGTGAGGTCCTTCATTACCCCCGGCAACCCAGAATCAGTGATTACATCAACAACGGGTAGGTAAACCTGGTCATACCAATGGAGCGAAGCTTCCTTTTCTTCAACATTTTGTCCTGATTCAAGACCCATATAGTATCGATGAACGGTAATGTGTTCGCGCAAAAGATCATAGTTGCTGATCTTGTTAAGCGTAAAGTCCACACCAGGGATGTATTCATCCAAACGGGTAGCCTCCAAGAAGTCGGCATAGGCTGCTTTTCGGATGAGTTCTTCGGCCGTCACATTGCTGTCAATTGGCACTTTGGTTCTTAGTTCTGTGACGTAAGCCTCTATTTCCTCGAAACCTGCTCGTTTGGCAACAGATACGCGATGGTTGCCATCCAGAACAAAATAGGCATCACCGATTTTATAAAGATCCACCGGCGGTAGCCCCTGCGTAACAGGACTTGTCATATAAGTCTTAACATTCGCCCAGCGATGTTCATCCGAACTGTTTAGGGGTAAAAAATTCCGGTCGAAATCCGAGGTTCTACCTACACTGCCAATGATCTTGGATAGAGGTACTATTTCAAGGACTTTGCTGGTCTTATTGACTGCATGCAACTTGGCAGAAATATCATCGAATTGGAGTAAATCCAGAGATTCTCCTCTTATGCCTGCCCAAAAGCGCTGCATAGCCGCTTTGCCTCTGGCCCGCTTGAAATCCTCAAGTGCCTGGCGATATGTATGCAGATCTCTTTCCATTTTTCCTCTAATTTGATTATCACACTCTTAATCCTTGAAGTAAACCTGCCTGCTAAAAGACATAACAGGTTTTCCTCAATACCTAATGTATTGCCTCTCAATTTCTAAAGCAGCTTTGACTACGCACTCCATGCTATAATTTTCTTTCCGGAGCAAGTAAGCCAGACATGACAATTCACCCACCGTCATCCCACCCACAATACCTTGTAATCGGCCACCTAACCTCTGACCTTCTCGATGAAGGAGGTTCAAAGATGGGGGGAACTGCCACATACGCAGGGCTCACTGCGTTGGCACTTGGCAACCGCGTTGGCTTACTCTCCAGCTGCTCCTCGAAAGATGACCTAAGCAGTTTAGCTAATATCGATACATCAATCATACCTGCTAAAAGCACAACCACTTATCGGAACATTTCCCAACCCCAGGGGCGCGTGCAGTACATGTATAAACGTGCTGAACCTATAACAGCTCAATCCGTACCCACTGATTGGGTTGATTCACCGCTGGTTCATCTTGGTCCGGTTGCAGATGAAATCGATCCACAAATTTTTGAATGCTTCACAAATTCCTTCATCGGTATCACCCCCCAAGGGTGGCTGCGTGGGTTTGATGTAGAAGGCAAAGTTTTCCCCATAGGCTGGCACTACGATGATAAGCTACTAAAACGCGCAGACGCAACCGTTCTTAGCCTTGAAGACCTGGGTGCTGACCCATCCAAAATTGCTTTTTGGCGTTCTATTAGCAAAGTGCTGGTGCTTACCCGCAGCAAAGATGGCGCTACCATTTACATAGGCGATAGGGCACACGATTTCCCGGCACCAGCAAAGGATCTGGTCGAGGATACAGGTGCAGGCGATATCTTTGCTGCCTGTTTTTTTCACGCTTTTGCGCAAATCCGAGATCCTTTCACTGCAGTACCTTTTGCCGTAGAATTGGCAGCTTGTTCTGTTACCCGAAAAGGCTTTGCTTCCATTCCTACCAGAGCAGAAGTACAATCAATCGCTTCAAAATATGGCATCAAGGTGGCAATAGATGACTAAGACCTACACCATCGTCAACCAAAAAGGCGGTGTGGGTAAAACCACTACCAGTATCAACCTCGGCGCTTACCTGGGTTTTTTTGACCAGCGCGTTTTACTCATCGACCTGGACCCACAGGCAAACGCTACTTCCTGTCTGGGCATCGATAAGAACTCACTCAGCCAGGGTACCTACGAAGTGCTTATCAATAATCTCAAACCCCGTGAAGCGATTCTACACAATGCCCGCTTTGCGCTATCCATGCTGCCTTCCACGCCAAATTTAGCAGGGGCAGAAATCGAGCTAATCGAAATTGAAAACCGCGAAGAGAGACTTAAGAATGTTATTTCTGAGCTACAGGGTAAGTATGACTACATCCTGATTGATTGCCCTCCTTCTTTGGGTCTGCTAACGCTCAATGGACTTATTGCGGCTAACGATGGCGTTATCATCCCGGTTCAAACGGAATACCTGGCTTTGGAAGGTCTTGGCCAGCTAACACAGACTCTTAGTCGCATTCGTGAAAATCTGGCTCCTAATCTGACGATTCGAGGGGTTCTGTTAACGATGTTCGACGGCCGCACCAATCTTTCCAATGATGTCATGCATGAAGTTCAAAAATTCTTCCCACAAAAGGTCTTTACCAGCTACATTCCCCGTAGCGTTCGTCTTGCTGAGGCACCATCATTTGGTATGCCCATCGCAATTTACGCACCTGAATCAAGCGGTGGAAAGGCATACAAAGCGCTTGCGGCTGAAATCTTGACCGCGGATGGGGTCTCGTTTGATCCCAACAAGGAGTGAAATGGCAAAAAAAACTGGTTTAGGTAAGGGGCTGGAAGCATTAATTCCAGGCAGTTGGGACAAACCAATCCATGAAGCTCAAACTTCCAGCGAAGTGGTATCACTGATCCCCGTTGGCAAGGTTAAGCCAAATCCGCATCAACCGCGTTCAAATTTCGACGCGGCCTCCCTGGATGACCTGGCTGCCTCAATCCGTGAGCACGGTATCATTTCACCCTTAATTGTTGTTTCATCTCTAATTCCTAACGAATATACTCTGGTTGCCGGTGAAAGACGTTTGAGAGCAGCCAAACTTGCCGGCCTCGTTGAAGTGCCAGTAATTGTCCGCTCAAGCACCGAATTAGAACAGCTTGAATTAGCCATTATCGAAAATGTTCAGCGTGAAGACCTTGACCCACTTGAACGGGCCCAAGCCTATCAGGCCTTACTGGACGAATTCTCACTCACTCACGAAGAAATATCAAAACGGGTAGGTAAAAGTCGTGTTACCGTAACTAACAGCCTGCGCCTGCTCAATTTGCCTGAAAGCATCCAAAAAGGCATCAGCGAAAAACGTATCACCGAAGGTCATGCCCGGGCATTGCTCGGACTTAACAACCCCAAAGCAATGGAACATGCTTTTGAGCAGGTTCAAAAACTGGGTCTGAACGTCCGCCAAACAGAACAGTTGGTTACTAGGCTCAATGGCACAGCCCTTCCTCAAAGACCCAAACCCACCCCGAATGCTCTGGATAAGGATCTCGAGAATCAGCTTCGAAGGCATTTCAACACCAAGGTGAGTCTGCAAAAAGGCCCCAACGGTGGTAACCTAACTATCTACTTTTACTCGGATGAGGAATTGAATAATTTATTGGATATTTTGGATTTCCATGGATAATCGATACATCATCACCAATTGTTCCATCTATAAAGGGCACAGCCAGATACTGAAGGGTCAGTCGGTTTACATCAATAACTCCATTATCGAAAAATTTGCCCCTCTCTCCGATTTACGCGAATTCACTGGCAATCTGCGTGAGATTGATCTTCAAGGTGGTCTCGTACTCCCTGGCCTTGTAGACTCCCACTTGCACCTGGCCCAACTGGCTATTTATCTGCAATCTGTGGATTGTGAGTTACCCTCCAAGATGGATTTGCTTGAGCGAGTACGTCAAAAAGCTATGGTCTCGATCAGCGATTGGGTTTTGGGCTACGGTTGGAATCAAAATCTCTGGGACCCACCAGTCTTTGGAACGGCTGCAGAGATTGATAACGTCTCAGGCACTAAGGCTGTCGTTCTTTTTGCTAAATCCCTGCACGCACTTTGGGCCAACACAAAAGCTATGCAGCTTGCTGGGATTATGCAGGATACTCCCGATCCTGAAGGCGGCGCCATCCTGCGTTCAATTGAAGGCGAACCAACCGGGATCTTCCTGGAAAACGCCATGAGTCTAATTACTCGGGCTATTCCTGAACTACCGGCCGCAGAGTTAGAGCGCTACATTGATCAAACCCAGACGCATCTGCTTTCTTTGGGAATCACAGGTGTACACGATTTTGATCGTTTTGAATCCTACACAGCTCTGAAGTCTCTTGAAGAAGCCAAAAAACTTCGCCTGCAAGTGGTCAAAAATCTACCTGTTGAAGAACTGGATAAGGTATTGAACAATAATTACCGCCAGTTTCTGAGTACAAAACATTTAAGACCTGGATGGATAAAGAATTTCGCGGATGGCGCGCTTGGTCCACATAGCGCTGCCATGTTTGATCCTTATGAAGGTACAAATGATAAAGGCATGCTTCTGATCAAACGTGATGAGATTCTCGAAATTGGTAGAAAAGCGAGTCAAAAACAATGGCCTTTGTCAATCCACGCAATCGGAGATGCTGCCAATCATGAAGTAATCGAAGGTTATCGCTTACTCAGAGCATTTGAAACTCAAAAAGGTTACCCAACTCTGCCACACCGAATAGAACATGTTCAATGCATCAGGCCTGAGGATCAGGAACTAATGAAAAGATTGGGTGTCATTGCCAGTGTCCAACCCATACACGCAACTTCAGACATGTTCACGGCCTCCATAAACTGGGGAAGCCGCTGTACCCATTCTTATGCCTATCGGTCATTATTAGACAAAAATATTCCATCCGTCTACGGTTCAGATGCACCTGTGGAATCTGCGAATCCCTTTCTTGGAATTCACGCGGCTGTCACCCGCCGCAGAATTAACGGAGAACCAGGCAAAGATGGATGGTATCCAGAACAACGTTTGTCACTCGCAGAAGCATTGGATGGTTATAGCATCGCCCCAAATCAGCTTGCGGGCTTTGCAGAAGGGCTTGCACTTGAGGTAGGATCAATGGCTACAATGGTTCTGATTACTCAGGACTTATTTAGAATTGACCCGCAAGAGATTCACAATATTAAGCCATTCATGACTATTGTAGAAGGCGAAATCCTTTACGAAACCTAAAATGAGACTAACGGTTGTTCAAACCTGCGATATCGATCGTCAAACCTGCCTTGACTTTTTGGCATCGGACACTCTCGCGTTTGAGCATCTGGATTGGTTAAACCCGCAGGAGCGTTTGTTCGACTTGCTTAGCTTTGCCCTTCTGGATGGAAATTCAATCAAAGCCATTCTTTCTTTTTCCGCAGATGTACCGCGTGTTTCTTGGATTTCCCTGTTTCTCGCCATCCGAGACGACCTTCATCCTCTATATTTCAACTATCTCTACACGCATTCTTATTACAATTTAAAGCGCTATGGTGCAGATTACAGTTTTATACTTGACCTTAGACCCTGGATGACAGTCCTTGCCGAAACGCAAGGTTTTACAATTCAGGACAATGTTATTAGCTTTGCTTACACACCCTCTTCAACACCTGAGGTCCATTTACAACCTGAAATTACCATCCGCCCAATGCAAGCTCCTGATCTTGAACCTGTAATTAAGCTCGATGGATTAAGTTTCCCACCGCAATGGCAACTCAGCCAGCGTGGTCTGCGAAAACTATTACAAAATGGTGGCGTACACTCAGTGCTTCTCTCGCATGGTGAGTTGCTTGGCTACGCCATGCACAGCCGTTATGGCGCCTTTGCCCACCTTGATCGGGTAGCAATTTTGCCAGGCTACCAATCTCAGGGCTTTGGTAAAGCTCTTATCAACAGCCAAATCAAGAAACTGATGAGTTCTGGGGTGGTCAAATTTACTGTAAACACACAAGCTAGTAATCTCCCTTCCCAAACCCTTTATAAACATCTTGGCTATACTGAAACAGGAAAACCGGTACCTGTTTTGGCTAAAGCAATTGAATAAACCTTTCAGGTCGGCTTTACAAGAACATTTGACTATGGCAAAATTTGCCAATCCTATGTGAGGTGACCATGTCAAACGTAAAATCACTCAGAAATGAAATTCGTGAAAAAGAAAAAGCCAAAAAACGCCGTAAGATCATTATCCCTTTGGTGATAATCGGTGTTTTAGCAGCGATTTTCCTGGCCGCCAACTTCTTTATAAAATCAAGCCTCAAACCGACTGAATATACCAATGTGGATGGACAAACAGTTGGCCTGGCATCGGCTCCAATTAAAGTCGAAGAATATTCCAATTTTAATTGTGTGCACTGCAAAACCTTTGCCGTCGAAGAAGAGGAGGAATTTGTCAGGAATTATGTTGATACCGGCAAGGTACAGTTTACTTTCAGGCATTTCCCCTTTACCAACGACAATACTGAAAACGCCGTCGAAGCTGCCTATTGTGCAGTCGACCAAAATAAATTCTGGCAGATGAAATCACTCCTATTTCAGTACAACTCTTATAGTGGCGCATTCGAAGAGGGTAACCTCATCAATTACGCAAAAACTGCAGGTATGGATACGCAAGCTTTTTCAGAATGCCTCCAATCTGACAAATATCTCTCAAAAATTACGGAAGATCGCGAAGCCGCCATTGCCCGTGGCTTGGACGGAACGCCTTATTTCTTTGTCAATGGTCAAAAGGTCATGCAAGGCGAATTGACCAGCACCATCGACGCCCAATTGGCTGCCTTAGGTCAGTAAGAATAGATTTTCAGATTTATTGCGTGCGAAAGCATGCATTTTTTTTATATCAGAAGGAAATCCCTAAGGCACTGAGACCATAGACAACTAATACTGCAATGAATAGCGCTGGAAGGAACGAGCCTGTCCGAATTCTCTTGATCTCCAGAAGGCTACTGATTGCAATCCCTGAAAGGATGATACCCCCCACCGAGGTCATCTCATTGACAGCAATTTCATTAAATCCAACTCCGATAAATTTGGCAGCTAAACTAATACCACCTTGGTAGACGAGGATGATCAGGCTTGAAAAAAGCACACCTGGCCCCATGGTGGCAGCAAAAGCAATTGCGGCAATACAATCAAGCACAGACTTGATTGCCAACATCTGAAAATCTCCAGTTAAGCCATCCTGAATTGACCCCAGTATAGCCATCGGGCCTATGCAAAAAAGCAGCGAGGCTGACATAAATCCCATCACAAAGCGATTCTTAACTTCAGATCCTGGTTCCACGCCTTGTGAGGGGGCTTCATCTTTGTCAAAACGTTGCCGCAATCTCTCGCCAAGGCCTTCAAGGCGTTCTTCAATCTTCCACCATTCGCCCAAAATCGTACCTATCACCAGGCTACCTAGTGGTATCAGAAAATTTTGAGTTTTAGCAAATATGTAAACAGCATAGCAAAGCGTAAAAAGACCTACCGCATGAATGATGGTTTGTCTGAACTTTGTGGGAATTCTAGTTCCAAAAAATAGGCCGATAAACCCGCCCAGAAGGATTGCCACGACATTAATTAAGGTGCCAATCATAGTGATGCCTTATCCAGCCAGGTTTCTGACATTAACTTCATATAGGTATAAAACAGTGGAAATTCGGTTTAAATACTGTAGCCCTGTTCTATCAGGTAGATCTTTGAGCTCCACCAAATGAGCCAGGCTTCGTTCAGCTCTCCTGGCAATTGCACGGGCAAAGTCCAGGTGAGCCTCAGTTTTATTCTCACCAGGCAAAATAAAACCTTTTGGCAATGTAACAGACTGCTTGAGATCGGAAATTAATGCCTCAATCCAAACCAATCTTTCATCAAAGAAGTCCTCTTCAAAGGCTACGCCGGCAATCTGCCCCATGAGCAATGATAGGTCTTTCTGAATGGCTTTGAAGACCTTTTTGTCCTCATCATTATCACAATAACTTCTTACAAGGGCCAAAGCAGCCGAACACTCATCCAGATTTCCCAATACTTCGAAATGGTAGTCGCTTTTTGGCAATTCCTTGCCGTCTATCAGGTTTGAAAATCCAACTCTCTTTTTCATTATGGCGTCTCTGTCTGGTTTGTTTCCGCTTGATTTTTGGCGCTCAGAATATACCAGCGCGATACGTTGGTAAAACGGTCACTGGGATCATTCAACGGCCCAAAAGTAACCCCGTTAATGGTATCCCTGACGGCGTAATTGTAGATCGGGCTAAAGAGTGGTAATGCCGGTAATTTCTCGTGGAAGTAGATCTGGAAATTTCGGTAAAATTTGGTCCGCAACTCAAGATCGGCAGTCATTCTGGCTTGTTCCAGATACTCACTTGCTGTCCGATCATCCCAGCCAGCATAATTCTGCCCATTTTGAATCATCGCCTGACCCCAGAAAGGGTATGGATCCGGGTCAGGAGTATTGGATAAATTGATATCCACCAGTGCTGCATCGTAGGTGTGCGCTTTAAGTTGCTCCTGAAGTTGGGGTAGTGGTAATGGTTGCACTTCAACTGCCACACCGAGAACGCCCCAATTTTGCTTAACAATCTCAGCCATCGCAACATGACTCTCATCATTTTCTGTCAGCAAAACCATTGCTAATTGTGCCCCATCATTCGTCACCATGTAACCGCTTTGATCCTTGGTAACACCTAAGCCGGTTATGATTTGTTTTGCTAAGTCAGGGTCATACTTCCAGGGCTCCAGGTTGGGATAAAAAGCCCAGCTGTTTGACATGATCGGTCCTTCAGTCAATACAGCCTGCCCTTTTAGAACCTGATCAACAATCCCTTGCCGATTGATCGCATGCATCAAAGCTTTACGAATATTTTCATCTTTTAGAAAAGGTTTATCTGCATTGGCATGGTTTAGAAAGATCATCGTTAGGCGTGGTTGCTGCGCAGAATACAGATTCAAATCTTCCTGTGCCAGTACGCCTGGCAGCGTTTGCCCGGATACAGAACTGATTCCGTCGAGTTCCCCACTGATATATGCAGCCAAGGCTGCCTGATCTGAAGCGAAGTAACGAAAGTTCACCTGCTCAAGGAAGGCTTTGCCATCAAAATAGTTTTCAAATGGTTTTAGCTGCACCTCAGATATTAGGCCATCCTCCACCATCAATTTATCAAACTGATAAGGCCCCGTGCCTACCGGAGCCAGATTGAAAGGATGATCAACTATCTGATCAAGCGTTAAGTTACCTAATTGGTTGGCCGGCAAAATTTGAAAACTCAAATAATCGATAAACGGAGAGTAAGGTTCAGGCAACAAGAATTCTATTTCAAAGTCTGTAATCGCGTTCACCTGCACTAAAGGCCAAAAGCTCTTCAAGTCCTGAGGTAACAACTCGCTTCCGCTCTGCAGCAATGAGCTTGTAAAGACCACGTCTTGTGCAGTAAAAGGAATGCCGTTGTGCCAGAGTATGTTGGGCTTTAACTTAACTAAAAATTTTGTTGCATCGTTGTTAACTTCCCAACTTTCAGCCAAATCTGCCACAGGCTGGCCCTTAGAGTCGAACTTTATCAGGCTGCTAAAAATTAACCGGTTTACATCTCGGTCCGCTTGATTCATAAAAGCCAATAGCGGGTTCAATCGGTTAAACTTGCCCACCAGTCCTTCGGTGTACGATCCACCAGTAACCGGACTCGGTGTATTAATTACTTTTTTTACAG
Organism: uncultured Anaerolineaceae bacterium; assembly: GCA_964391795.1. Taxonomy (GTDB): domain Bacteria; phylum Chloroflexota; class Anaerolineae; order Anaerolineales; family Anaerolineaceae; genus Mesolinea. Next base: position 12,421 of record CAYMNM010000057.1, read on the forward strand.
GATTGTTTTGCTGGAAATAGATAAGTAAACCCACAATGATTGTGGTTAAGAAAACAAGCAGAAATTGCCAGCGGAATTTTCTCATTGCGATTTAAAAAGGCAACCCAATTCAGTCGGGCTGCCTTTTATCCTCCATTGAATCCGTGTTGTTTTCAGCCAGTGACTTCTTTTTATCACTATTTTGTGATCAAAACGCTCACAAGGGCTAACAACAGGAAGAGAACACTCAAAACGATCGCAACGGTGAAGAGAACTTTCTCCACGCCGCGCCGTTGAGTATAGATGCCTTCACCAGGTCCCCCGCCTGATAGACTGCCTAAACCGACACCTTTGGATTGCAGCATGATGGCTGCAATTAAGGCGACTGAAACAATAATAATAGCGATGTTTAATGTTGCGCTCACTTATCCTCCAAATTAACGTGCTTATTATACCTTGCTCTTCTTTTTCGTCAAACGCGATTCTTCACTTGAATAGTATTAAGTGAAAGAACCGTGCTTTGACAAAACCAGGAAAATTAATCTTCTTGCGCAAAATTGGCAGACCGAATTGGTATAATCCTGACCTATGGAAGAAATTCTGGTTGGAATCCACATGCACACGCGCTACTCCGATGGTACAGGCAGCCATGCCGACTTGCTAAAAGCTGCCATGAAGGGCGGGCTGGACGCAATTATCGTCACCGATCACAATGTCTTGGTTCAGGATGCCGAAACCTACCTGCAGGAAAAGCGCCGAAAGGTGCTGCTGCTGGTAGGCGAAGAGGTGCACGATCAGACCCTGAAGGGCGGTGGAAGCCACCTTCTAATATTTGGCCATAACAGGGAACTTGCCCGTTTTGCTCCTAATTCGCAGACGCTCATCAACCAGGCAGCTTCAAGCCGGGGACTAACCTTCATTGCCCATCCTTACGAAGACACCCTCCCTGCATTTGGAGAAGGCGAATTCGGTTGGCGAAATTGGGATGTCAAAGGCTTTACC
>CAYMNM010000058.1:0-13395 GCA_964391795.1 uncultured Anaerolineaceae bacterium
GTCATCCCGCAAATCAGCCGCATTGCCGGGCCTAACGTGGCAGTCATCGACCCAGCGCCAGCGGTCGCTCGCCAGGTGGAGAGAGTGCTCGAAGCTAAAGATCTCTGCAATAGCAGTAAGAGCAAAGGCAAAACTGAATATTACACGAGCGGAGACCCTTTGGATTTTGAAAAGACTTACAAACTTCTGTTCGGCAGGCTAGCCTTCGCCCACCCGCTCACATGGAAGAATGGTCAGTTAGGCTCAACCCACCATCTCACGCTTGAAAGCATTCTCAGCGCTTTCAACGCGCGGGCTAACCCGATCGCTGCAGAACCTATGAAAGCCTACATGCGCGGTCAGTTTGAATACTTCGGTCTAAAATCCCCTGAGATGGGTGCGCTGCAGAAACCTTTTATGGTGCTTGCCCATGAACAAAGCGGCATCGATTGGCCTCTGGTGGAGGCCTTGTGGCAGGTTCCCCAGCGCGAAGCCCAGTACTTTGCCATCTCCTACCTGCATACTCTCAAGCACCTGTTGTCAAGCGGTGATCTCCCAAAAATCAAAGCCCTCATCCAGAAAAAATCCTGGTGGGATAGCGTGGACAGCCTGGATTCCCTGGTTGGCTACCTGATCAGTCAAGACCCTTCCCTCAAAGCGGTCATGCTAAACTGGGCTGAAGACCCCGATTTCTGGGTGCGCAGAGCAGCCATCGACCATCAGTTGGGCTTCAAGCAGGCCACGGATACAGAATTACTGAAAGCCATCATCCTTAAGAATCTTGGCAGTCGTGAATTCTTTATCAACAAAGCCATCGGCTGGAGCCTGCGTGATTATGCCTGGCACAATCCGCAATGGGTCACCGAGTTTTTGCGTGAATACCGGCAAAAACTTGCCCCCTTAAGCTATCGCGAAGCCGCCAAACACCTCAATTTGGAAGGCTAAATTTCAGGTAAATTTTCAAAATCAGCTGGCGAAAAGGTAATTCCTTCAAAGTTTTCAAAAGTCAGGTCACGCACGTTTAATTTTTTCGCGGCCTTAAGATGGTCAAACAAAGCCATGTAAGACAATCCGATTCGCTTTTCAAAATTCAAGTCCAGTTTTTTAACCAGCGCTTTCACAGCCTGGGTTGTAGGCCCCTCTATCTCCACGAAATTACCGTAAGGCATTTCATCCAGCATCACGTCCACATCGCCAATGGTCAGCGTCTCACGATATTTCTCATATAGTGAGTAAACCAGGTAACCTAGGCCTTCAAGGATTTGCCGGGTTTGGGCAAAATCGCTCACTTCCACTTCAAACTCAGGCCTCACCAACACCTTGTCCTGCAGATATCCAGGCCTTTTAAAGGTGAGCCGCGCTCTTTCATCCTGACGCAAACGCAGCACTTTCCCTTCCATACTCAATGCCATATCTGATGTGTCAAAGCGTAAATTCTGTTCATAAACCCGTTTTTGTTTAACCGTAGCTCCTTGGGCAATTATTTTTCCTCGCAAGGAGGGCAGATCGGTCACAAAAAATTTTGCTTCGATTTCTTCGGGCATTTCAAATCCTGACTTTCTTTTTGATATCCAGGGTAAAAAGCACCATCAAGGCCAGGTAGAGCCCGAACAGAATAATCATGAACCAGAGATTACCTTTCAGATTCTGATCAGCCGACCAAACAAACAAGCGTTCTGCCCAATAGCTGAGCAAGTTAATCACAAACGCAATCCAGGCAAGGCTCAGAAACCCACGCCTGCGTTGCCACAGAAAAAACCAAACCAAAAGATTACCGATGCTCAATACGGCTGCGCTGACTAATAGCCAGTTGATCTTCCAACCTGCTACCCCATAAAGGACTAAGATCGGTCGATCCTGCCAGGCACCCAAAAGTCTCAGGATCGCGCTCAGACTGCTTCCCAAGAGTATAAACCCAATCAGTGCACCCCATAAAGAGCCACTTTGGGATTTTACTTTTTCTATCTGTGGCTCAGTCTTCATGGTTCTGGGTTTCAAAATCAATTAGTAATCCCAAACGGGCAAGGGCTGTCTGGATTCGCCTTTCAGACCCAGGTTTAACAACCACGGCTGTCGGGCCGAGCACTTCACCCAGTCCTCCCCCTGCTGCTGAGTTCTTAAGCGCATGTAGCATTTCCGTGGTCGGTAAGTGCAAGACCATGGGTTGATCAATCCAGGCCTCGCGTCCTTTTTCTTCCCAACGCTTGAGTAATTGAATGAGTGTGGGCGAAGGCTGCTGCCGGCCGTATTGGCTCAAAAGTTTGAGCAGGTGGTTGACTTTCAAGCCTTGTTTGGAGGCAATTTTCAAAGATTGCGGGGTAATCTGAAAATCGAAACGTTCTGGACCGTTCCTGAGTACCTCACCAAAGCGCGAGGCCTGGTAACGCACCAGGCGCGGGGTCAATTGAGTCATCTCCAGCTTGCCTGTTGGGCTGATAAGGACGGGCTGCTTCTCAGCAGGGAACCCCGGAGCTTCGCCCTCAAGTAAACCTGTCAGGTACCCAAACCCGGCTGACAGATGAAAGTTTTGAGGTTCTAATCCACCATCCAATACTACCAAACCGAGTTGGAAACTCGTGGATGTCAAAAATTGCCACAAAAACCTGGCCTCCAAATTATCCCAGCTGTCAACACCGCGCAGCAAGCTATTGGTGTAGTTTGAAACCACCAACCAGGTATCATATTCAGCCCCTAAACGTAAAAAATCTGGCTTGTGCAGGCGCATCTGGTGGACAAAGTCAGCTATGGAGTACCACTGTCCTCCTGCGCCTGCCAATGCCTTGAGAAGCGTCAACCGAGTTCTGCGAGCATCATGCTGCCAGGTTCCTTCCAAACGCCAATCAGGGTGGTGCTCTAATTCATCATAATCCGAATTGACCATCCAGGTCTGTACCAACCAGCGAAGAGCTTCGTCTCGCGATAGCTCAAGAAAATTACGTGCAATTTCAGTCGGGATCTGGCCTTTGATCAAGCCAACTGATTCAGCCAGGCTCTCTAAAGTTCGCCAGTGCAGTTTCGTTGGGTTCGCAGCCACAAGACTGCGCTCCTTATCTGGCCGACGTAGGCTGGCTAATAAGGTGCAGATATCATCCAAGATGCGGCTGTCGTTGTTGAGCTCATAGCTTGGCTTTTCTTCCAAAAGGGTAAGCTGCAAACCTGGTTTTTCCTCAGGCAAATAACCTGGCAGTTCATCAGCAATTTCATCCGGAAGAAAAGCCACCTCAAGAAGTGATTCCTCATCTTTAATAAATGTGCGGCCGATCAAGCCGCGATACCATAGGGTTTCAGTGATTGAAACTGGGAATACACTGGGCTTTTCGCGTTTTCGTTTGCCAGGCCCCATTGGGCGTAATTCCCCGTACTCACGCGTCCAGGCGGTCCAACTGTTTTTGCCTCCCTGATTTTTTAAACTTATCAAGGCTTCTTGCGCCTGCGGAGGAAGTGAAGCTAGCTGATCCCGAATCAATAAGGGGGTATCCAATCGCAGTGCTAATGCTTCAGCTTTAGCACGGGCACTTTTACCGAGCACCGACACACCCCAGAACTCCTCTATGCTTTCTAAAAAGTTCAGGTCCTGATCGTAGAGAACTGTCAACAGATTGGGCATTGAAAAAAATTCTCTGGAATTGAACTAATTACTCGATATGCAGGGCTTTCACCCCTTTTACCGCGGAAAGATCAGAGGCTAAGTCTTCCATAGACTCATTTTTACCAACCAGGGCGGTGACCCTGATTCGAATGTGACCTTCCTTTACACTTTTACGCAAGTCAAAGGTGCGAGTTTTGTCAGTGATTTTCTCGAGTTCCTTGCGAATGGCTTCAATCACTCCCGGTTTGTCTACTGCTTCTATAGAGATCATATGGATGGTTCTACCCTGAATAAATCGCTTTTCTACAAAATTTACCAGGGTCAACGCAATCAGAATGAGTGCTGTAGCTATGACGCTAATCCATATCTCACCATAGCCAATAGCCAAACCAATAATCGCCATAGACCAGATTGTTGAGGCTGAGGTTAAACCCCTCACATTCAACCCGTACCGCATGATAGCACCAGCACCAAGAAAACCGATACCGGTAATCACTTGGGCTGCCAGGCGCGCTGGATCCGAATTGGCTACTACCCCAAGATTGTAAGAGATGATCATAGCGAGGCAAGCCCCGCCAACAAGGATCATGTGTGTACGAATACCTGCCGGCTGTGAGTCCAACTCGCGGGTGAATCCCACGATGCCACCCAGCAGCATAGCAATAATCAGACGGATGGTTGCCTGAACCAGAGTTATCTCTGTAATTGCTTGACTCATAAATACCTCTTTATCCAATCAAATGAATTACAGCCATTTTAGCACAGGCGTAAAGGGTTACGGTTTTAAAAAGAAACGGCCTCCAATTCACTTGAGGCCGTTATTTCTCTTTAAGGTAAGGAAGGTAGCTTATCCTTCGCGGCAATTATCACACCAGTCAGACCGCGCCCGGTGTGGGCACCCAGGGCCGTTCCGAGGTGAACATCCGGAAGCCATTCCATTTTGAATACTTTTTCAAGAGCTTCTTTTAAGAGCCTTGCACCTTCCGGGTAAGAAGCATGGCAAACCTGAGCCTGAAGAACGCTTCCTGCAGGATGGTCCTTAAGCACAAGATTGGGAATTTCTTCAATGGCTTTGAAGAAAGTACGCTTTTTTGCGACATCATAGTACTTGCCATCCACATTGCTGACCCAGATGACAGGGAGAATACCAAGCAAGGACGCCAAAAGACCTTTGAGATGACCAATTCGGCCGCCTGCGATCAGGAACTTAAGGGTGGGGAGGCTAAAGTAGGTTTTGGTAGCAGCCTGAATTTGGCGCAGTTTTTCAAGAATGTCTGGTAATTTTGCGCCGGCTTCGCGCATTTTTGCTGCGGCTAAGACCTGCCAGCCTGTCCCGGCAGAGAGGGTGAGGGTGTCCAAAATGGTAATCTTGGCTTCAGGCACCAATGCAGCCGCCTGCACTGCTGTATTGCTGGTGGCACTCAGACCGCTGGAAATATGGATGGAAAGAATTTCCGGGTCAGTTTTGGCCAGTTCCTTATATAGTTCTTGGAATTCTCCGACAGAAGGTGTGGAGGTGACGGGCATCCCCTTGGCATTATCCATGAGGTCAAAGAACTCGTCTGGGTTGATGTCCAAACCAGCTCGGTAAGACTTCCCATCAAGGTCAATCTTTAAGGGGAGCATGTGGATATTTAATTTTTTTGCATCTTCGATGGTTATGTCGGACCCACTGTCAGTAACTATATGCATTTCTCTCCTAATGGCTTAATTTTTTGCTATTAATAGCGTCATGTCAATTAAAGTGTTGGCGTGATTATTCAGGCAAAGCACCACAAATATCATGCATCATCACAATTCAAGCATAAAGTATAACATTCATCCATCTCGAAAATACGCTTGCCAACCGCAAGTCTTATGGACTCGATCTCAATAAATTTTTTAAATGAGGGCAAGTAAAACTTGCCCTCTCATAATCCAGACAAAATTACTCAACTTTGCTTGAGAGCCTCAAACCATCTGCCGATGACTTTACGGTTTCGCTTCTCCAAAGTGAAACTTATCTGCTGAATTTTCCCCAAAATATCTTCGGGGTTCCAGGCTTCTCTTTTTATCAAACCTTGTACAACCGCCAGAATTGCTGGCGTCAGCGAGGTCTGGCACAGCATATCCACCAAATGCCATGGCGACTTTGCACCCTTCAGGCAATCCATCGTCAGCATCTCCAGACGGTGTAAAGCTTCATTCATCATACGCATACCCGTCTCATGATCAGCCGATTCGATGTAGATCCGGTTAATTGGTTCTGTACCCGACGCGCGAATGCGCAGGTAATAATGATCATTGCTCTTGCCATCACGCAACTGCATCTCGACCAATTCGTAACGGATGCCGCCCAGGTAATCAATCTTGAGTCCAGCCACTTTAAGATCCTCCGGCTTCGCATTCAAAGCCAGGTCAAGATAGTAATCAATAAAAGCTTCTTTAGCCTCAAGTGGAGCGTCCACATCAGAACGCCCCGCGTTCGAACTGGGGTCCTTGGTGGTGCCAAAACTTGGCCAAAGGCCTGGTTTATGAATCATATCTTGCCAGATTTCCGTGAAGGTCGTCAGAGGTTTATCCTTACGGGTACCATAATAGGCCAGCATGTCCAGGATGAGCAAGTTGGCCCAGGGTCCATCCTTATCCGTCACATGCCCGCGAGTGGTCAGGCCGGATGATTCTTCTCCACCGATCAAAATCTGGTCGCGCCAATCCTCAGGAAGGCTCTTCAGCATGTTGTAGGAGGCGTCCATGCGGCGCACCTCTTCGATGTACTTGATGCCCACTGGCACCGCAAAGGCATGCGCCAGTGAACGTGTGGCGATATCACCAATACGTGGCTTGTAGATGCGTTGCCCGATGTAGCCCGGCAAAACACCATCTGCTGGCTTGAAAGCTTCATTGCCCTTGATCATGCCGGCAATGGGTTCAATCAGCGGCGAGCCCGTCTGGGTGGCGATTACCCGGCCATTTAGCCCGCGTTCCACGCCCAGATAATAAATCAGCATTGGCAGGATCTGGTTGGGGCGCATATAAATACCACCCTTATCAACAATACCAAAGCGGTCTGCGTCAGTATCCATGCCCATCCCGCACCAGGCACCAGTGTCTGCTACGGTTTTCTTGAGCAGGTTAATAAAGGGTTCTTCAGGATTGGCATAATCCTGACCGCCCAGGTCAGGGTCGACCTCGGCATGGATGACCGTGTGGCGCATGCCGGCTTCACCCAGCAAGCGCGTGAAGTACCCGCGCGATGCGCCGTGCATCTCGTCCACAACGATGTGCTTATCCGCGAAGAAGCATCGAATGCGGTCAAAATCCACTGGGATGCGCGCGTTGCCCTTGCCGTTATTTTGGATCCAGCGCACATATTTATCCAGTGGGTCAAAACCGGTCAATAATCCACGCGCACGGGCATTTTCCAGCTCTGCATTACGTCCATCCTCATCCAGCAACTGCAGTTCGTTGATGCGGAAAGCAATAAAATCCGTGACATTGGTCGGAGCGGGGTAACCCAGCCGCGGGTTAAACTTGATACCCTGCCACTCCGGCGGGTTATGGCTGGCTGTGCAGATAATCAAACCAGCTACCTCTTCAGGTGGCAAGGCATCGGTTTCGTAGAATACCAACGCTGGCGTAGGTACATCACGATCTGCCATCTCAACGGTAAAACCGTTGGCCAGGCAGGTTTCGGCTACCCAATTGGTCACCAGATCAGAATTTCTCCGGGTATCATGCCCGCAGATCACTTTGCGCCCAGCCAAATCTTCAGCGCCCACGAAGGCAGGCACCTCGTCATTCTTGAGAAAATCGCAAATAGCCTGTACGACCTGCCGCGAGCGCCTTTCTGTAAAGTCATTACCCCACCGCCCCCGCACGCCGGAAGTGCCAAAACGCAGATATTTGCGGTCATAGATTTCCCGTAACAATCCGCGTCTTCCAGCCAGGCCAAGCAACACAGGGTCTTCAGTGCGCAACCTTAAGCCATAAAGACGTTCATAAATATTACCTATTTGAATTATTCGGTAGGCCATGAACCGGTCAGGGTCCTTGCCATCATCCAGAGAAGCAAGCAACGGCAGGATTTCAAACTGGATTGGTTCCCGTAGAGACTCAAAGGCCCTGTTAGTAAAGTATTGATGGGCGATTTCGATGGCTTTACGGCGCATATCTCCCGATTTTGGTAAGTAGTCCTCGTCAATTAATCTGCGTGCTTCCAGGCTTTTTTTGTCCTTTGGCTGCATCAACTCCAGGCGACCCTGGGTACCCGTAGCTGCCAATGTTAATAGCAGGCTGATCACCCGTGATGAACTTACCAGGTCTGTGCTGATGGCCTCCGGATTATCCCTGATCCATGCCTGTACCTGCTCCAGGAAAGTATTCATTTTGCTAATAGCCGGTTGCCAGAGCTCAGGTTTATCAGCTACCAGGATATCCCTGTTAAGCCGATTGAACTCTTTTGCCAAAATTGTTGTGAAGACAGAGTTGGATTTTTTCAAGGTTACCTCGCAAATTAACGATGGGTGGGTCTCTGCATAAGACCACCGTCAGAAACATTTAGGATTTCCACTTTGGAGCCGGGCGGTGTTCCGGTTTCATTTTGAATCAGATTGCAGATCTGCCAAGCTTTAGCTGCAATTTCTTCTGGTCTGTGGCGTATATCAGTTTCAAGCATCAGCCGGAACTTCGGCTCGGTACCAGAGTAGCGCGCGTTCATGCGCACCAAGCCCGGTAGTTCGTGCTCAAGCTGTTTGAGGGCGATAGCCACTGAAGGGATACTCTTGAGGTCTGGTTTGTTGGCAACATAAGCCGAGGCGATCAATTGTGGGTATTTTTGGAACTTGCCAGTCAACTCAGAGAGTTTCTGTCTGGGCTTCTCAAGCAGAACCTTAATCACCCAAAGGGCAGTTCGCAGGCCATCACCAGTACGATGCATCTCATCCAAAATGATGATGTGCCCGGATTGTTCTCCACCAATTCCCAATTGCGCTGGCTTCGTCGAAGCCGTGTAAAGCGCCATTAACTTCTCGGTTACGTATTTGTCGCCAACTGGGGTCTCAACAAAGGTAAATCCATGTTTTTCAGCATATTTACTGAGAGCTCCGTTTGCCATATTAGTCGTAACCAAGGCATTACCAAGTAGATTGCCTGTCTGGTGAAGGTAATCAGCCAAAATGGCCAATATTTGGTCACCATCCACCATATGACCTTGCTCGTCGAATAGGATGACCCGATCTGCGTCCCCATCAAACGCAATCCCAAGGTCTGCCATTTCTTCCTCAATAATGCGTCCAAAATCTCCTGGCTTGGAACGTACGTACTCAGACCCAGCCTGGGCGTTTATATTTTCGCCATCTGGTTTTTCATTCAGTACAATCAAGTTTGCGCCTAATTGCCTGAGTAGTTGAGGTGCTACCTGGTAATTGGCTCCATTGGAGCAATCCAGAACAATCTTCAGGTTACTTAATACCAGATTGCCAGGGTTAAGCAATAAATCTTCTTCATAGATAGCCCTGAGTTCAGAGTTGGCCTCCCCCAGTTCCTTCAAAACTTCCGGCATCGTAGGAGTAGTCTCCAGCAGATTCTCAATGGCCAATTCAGTTGCCTCGCTCAGCTTCATACCATCATGGCTGATGAATTTGATGCCATTCTCAACAGCCGGGTTGTGTGAGGCAGAAATGACAACCCCGGCGATAGCCTCTGTTGTGTGGGTTACATAAGCTACACCAGGTGTCGGGAAGACACCCAGATCAATCACTCGCATGCCGCTGCATTCCAGTCCAGCTTGCAGGGCTTCTTGCAACCAGGGTCCTGATAAGCGTGTGTCCCTTCCGATCAGGATAAGAGGCTTGCTCTTGCCCTTTCCAAGTATTGTGCCGGCAGCCCAACCCAGACGGAATGCAAAGTCTTTGGTCATGGGGTCCTTGCCCGCAGTTCCACGGATACCATCCGTGCCAAAATATTTAGGAGATGCCATAAATTAATACTTCCTTTTGAGAATTATTCAAATTCAATGTCCGCAACAACTGGTAGGTGATCTGATAGCTGGCGAGCCAAATCGCTATCCAACACCTCACAGGTATAACCTTTCAGTCGCGATTTCGGTGAAAAGAAAATATGGTCTACGGCCCCAGCAGATTCATGCGTTGAGACATCTTGTCGAGGGGTTAAGCGCACAAAACCATTCTCCGCGATCAACATTTCCTTTAAGGTGTACTCTTCCGGGGAAGCGTTGAAATCCCCCATTAGAATGATAGGTTCATTTTTTTGAAGCACGTGTGCTTCAATGAGGTTTATCACCCGGGTTATTTGTTGCGAACGCGTCAGACGGGCAGCATCGATGGTGTCTTTCCAGGCATTTGGGCCACGCTCACCCACCAGTGTAGTGAGGTGCAGATTTAGGATGAAGGGATAGGGTGCCTTCATAAGCCGGGTAAGGATGACGTAGCGCGGATCTGTATTGCGCGTGCCTTCATATGATAGCGGTTGGAAAATGGGCAAATTACGTGGGGCACCTTCTACCTGAGGGTCGCTGAGTCGGCAAAAAGGATAGCGCGAAAGCAGCGCATTGCCTTTTGACCAGTCGTACCAGTCCGAGAACAGGGCGTTTATCATTACATCCTTGGCAATCATCATATGCCTGGTCATCGATAATGTTTCGCCATAATAGCGGTGTTCCAACCGTCCACCTTCTTGAACCTGGCGTAGCATGCTGTGCATTTTTCCATCTGCGTCCAGGTATTGCGATACTTCCTGCAGGCCAATCAGGTCTGGGTGGATTTCATCAATCAATTTGGTAAGCAATTGCGATTTGGTCAGGGGGGTATCCAGGCTGTCGTCAAAATTCTTTACACCGCCGCCCAGGTTTAAGGTCATCACTCTCAAGCTTTTTAGCTTTGATTGGGATTGCCCAAGGAACTCTAACATAGCAGGATTATACCAATCCTTGCTTGGGCATGCACTGCCTGTGGTTAGGCGTTATATAGTCTTAGCTCTATCAATTTACTCTCGAAAATAAATGGGCACAAGTGCACTATGAGTTGAGTTTGTAAGAGCGCTTTGTGTGTCAGTCTCTAAGCAAGTAATGCGGCTCAAGCAAAAAAATGAACATCCTACAGGCTTATCTTTTTGTTTGAATCTCAGTCTTTGTCCCATTAAAATGATTAGCATACAGAAAGGTTTACATTATGGATGAGATTACGCCAAAAGCACTTTACCTGAACCGTCGTCAATTCCTTCGTGCGGCCGGGATCACAAGCGCAGCAGCTTTCTTGGGCGGATGCACTATGCCTTCAACCACATCAACACCAACAGTCATTCCAGACCAACTGACTGACAAAGAAACTGCATTGAGCTTTAATAATTTTTATGAATTTAGCCTGGCAAAAGCCGGGGTTGTTCCTGCAGTAGGGAAATTTCAGACCTCCCCTTGGACACTGGATATCACTGGCCTGGTTGACAAACCCATGAGCCTGTCCATCAAACAGATCAAAGAAAAGTTCTCAAGTCGTGAATATGTTTACCGCATGCGCTGTGTTGAAGGCTGGTCCATGGTTCTGCCCTGGCAAGGTTTTGCTCTGGCTGATTTATTGAATGAAGTTGCCCCCAAGTCTCAGGCTAAGTATGTCAGTTTCCAAACAGCAGCCCTACCTGACCAAATGCCAGGGATAAATGAAACAGCATCATTTCCGTGGCCTTACACCGAAGGATTGCGCCTGGATGAGGCCATGCATAAACTGACTCTTCTGGCAACTGGTCTCTACGGCGAAGACCTTTCTAAACAAAATGGCGCTCCAATCCGCTTGGTAGTCCCTTGGAAATATGGATTTAAGGATATCAAATCACTCGTCAAAATTGAATTAACCGCGGAAGAACCAAAAACCTTCTGGAATCTTTATGCCCCGAATGAATATGGTTTCTACGCCAATGTGAACCCGGCAGTTGACCATCCGCGTTGGTCTCAGGCCACAGAACTGCGCATCGGTGAAGACCAACGCCGGCCTACGCTGCTATTTAACGGCTACGATGAAGTTGCCTCGCTTTACAGTGGTATGGATTTGGCTGCTAATTTTTAGCCGGGGGCTCAGGGCATCCTATAGAACTATCGCTGCTTTCCTGGAAGGGTATCTTATCTTCCTGGAATTCCTTCAGATAATCGCGTATGTCCTCTTGGGGTATATCCCAAATAAAAGTACCTTGGTAAATGCTTTGATGGCTTTTGGTGAACCATTCATCTGGGAAGCGGATGAACTGCAGGTTTGACCCACCCAATTTGGGCAAGAGGCAGGTAAGGTATTGACTGATTTGGGCAGGTGATAGATCAGTTTGGGTTTCGTTGAACAGAGTTTTTATCATCCCGGGGATTTTAATGATGATCTCTGGGCTGGAAAGTTTATCCTTCATAGCACAAAGTAAAAGGGTCTGATGATCGCTCCGCACGATTTCTGTATAACGATCGCGGATGCGCACAAAACTCATGGCATCATAACCAGTCATATGATTCCAACCCACTGGAAAATATCCCTGGCTGTTTTCCTTGGTTGCTTCACCTTCCACCCCTAAAGCGCGCCCATCCACCGCGTTCTCAAGGTAAAGGTCCACCCCACCCATGGCATCGATCATGCTTTGGAAGACCGTTTCGTTGATTGCCACGTAGTGATCAGAAAATAAGTCAAAGTTAACGGCTATCGTTTCTGCCAGTAATCCAGGGCCTTCGCCTGTGCCACTATAACAAGATTTGCCAGGGTTACCTAAAAAATATGCCTGATTTAGTTTTCCTTCAATCGGGCAGCGCTGAGGTTCATCTTTAATACTGGGATAGGTCACCCAAAGGTCTCGGGGAAGGGTCAATACAGAAACTTTGGGTTGCATAAAGTCAATTCTTACGATGCGCATCACATCCGAAAGGCCATAACGATATTCAGGGTCAGTAGCATCAGCCCCTACCACGAGAAAGTAAAGCACTGGTACATCGCTGCTGCAAACCGGCTTAGGGGCGGTGGCGGTAAAGACCCGCGTGGCTGTTGGCGGTAATGGCGTTCCGGTTTCTTCTGGTTGAGCTGTTTCCTCAACAGGCAAAGTCATTGTCATGGTCGGCACATCCACAATTACGGCAACTTCTGAAGGGGTGCGGGTGGGCAAACCTAATGCTTTTCCAAGAGGCTTGTTCCACACATTTGCCAGAACAATACCGCCTACAACGAGTGCAGTAACCACTAGTGCTATCAGGATGGCAACAATTGTCTTTTTATTCATATCTATGTTTTCCAGATTCCAAGCGGATTATATCCCACTCGGGGAAATCAGTTTTTATTGAATTTAAACTGTTGCTTTGGAAATTTAATGGTTTCGAAGGCAAGCGGAAGCATCAAAGTGAAAACCACACCCTTACCTGGGGGTTGACTTGCTACCAACGTACCCCCATGAGCCTCAGCTAATTTACGAGCAATTGGTAGACCAAGTCCTGAACCTCCAGATTCCGCTTTTACGCCTTTGTCCGTGCGGTACAAGCGTTCAAAAATCGAATCTAGTTCTTCTTCCGGCACGCCAATACCGTAATCTCGCACTGAGAGAACGGCTTTATGGTCACGCATGGAACAGGAAATATCCAGGCTTGAGCCCGCTGGGGCATACCGTCTTTCATTCTGAAACAGATTATTAATGATCTGTTCCATCCGATTAGGATCGCCAAGAATGATTGGGTGCGGTTCAGGCACAGTTAAATTAACGGTCAGGTTGGCTTCGTCAAATTTCGCGGAGAATTGTCCTAAAACCCGTAATAGGACATTCGTCAGATCCACCTGGCGCATGACAAGATGTAATTCTCCGGATTCCGCCGCTGAAAG